>CALHST010000303.1 GCA_938038825.1 uncultured Paracoccaceae bacterium
AGGCGCGCGGGTCTATCAAATGGATCGCCCCTCGCAGGGCGCGCGCACAGCGTCCTATCAGGCCCAAGCGCCTGCGTTTGAAGAAACCGCGCCAGTCTTTGCGCGGGTGGATCCCGTGATCGAAACGGCTGCGGACGAAACGCCGCTTGAGGCGCATCCGCTTGGTGCCGCGCGGGGGCAAGTGCACGAAAACTACATTATCGCGCAAACCGAAACGGGTATGGTGATTGTGGACCAGCACGCGGCCCATGAAAGGCTAGTGTACGAACGGCTCAAAACCCAGATGGCCGAAAATGGTGTGGCGGCGCAGGCGTTGTTAATCCCTGAAATCGTTGAGCTTTCCGAAGGGGATAGCGCGCGCTTGTTGGCTGTGTCGGAGGAGTTGTCGCGTTTTGGTCTTGGCATTGAGCCGTTCGGCGGAAACGCCATTGCGGTGCGCGAAACCCCGGCGATTTTGGGCGAGGTGAACGCCAAGGCCTTGGTGTTGGATATTCTCGACGAGCTGGCGGATCAGGGCGAAAGCCTGTTGGTTCAGGCCAAGCTGGAAGCGATCTTGTCGCGGGTGGCTTGTCATGGATCGATCCGGTCCGGTCGACGGATGCGGGGCGAAGAGATGAACGCCCTGCTGCGCGAGATGGAAGCCACCCCGCATTCGGGGCAGTGCAACCATGGGCGGCCTACTTATGTAGAGTTGAAACTCTCTGATATTGAACGACTTTTCGGGCGCACATGATCCAGATTGGCACATTTCAACTGGATCTGAATGATCCGCTTATCCTTGCCGGATTTATCGGTGCCGCGGTGCTGTTGCTGATCGTGTTCCTGCTGATTGTCACAGTTGTGCGTGCCGGGCGATCCGCGCGGATGACGGAACCTTTGATCCGCCAGATTGGCATCTTGGGTCAGAACGTGAACACTTTGGCGCAGGGGCAAGAGGGCCTGCGTGCATCGGTGCAAATGGTGTCGGACACAGCGACCACTGGGCAGGCGCAATTGGCGCAGATGGTCGAACAACGCCTGTCAGATGTGCAGGTGCAGATGCACGACCGGTTGGCTGACAACGCGATGCGCGCGCAACGTGGTTTGACCGAAATGCAAGAGCGGATGAAAGAGACGCTGCACGGGTCATCCAAGCAAACTGCGACGTCATTGACTGCGCTTCAGGAACGCTTGGGTGTGATCGACAAGGCGCAAGACAATATCACCAAACTCAGCGGTGATGTGCTGAGCCTGCAGGATATTCTGTCGAACAAACAGACGCGCGGGGCGTTTGGGGAAATTCAGCTGCAAGACATTGTTTCCAAAGCGTTGCCGCCGGATTCCTATGCGTGGCAAGCGACGCTTAGTAATGGAAAACGGGCGGATTGTTTGATCCATTTGCCGAACCCGCCGGGGCCGATTGTGATCGACAGCAAGTTCCCGTTGGAAGCCTATGAAGCGCTGCGCAACGCAGAAACGGAATGGGAGTTGAAAGACGCGGTATCCAAGATGAAAAGTTCGGTCAAAGCGCATATCAAGGCGATTTCCGAGAAGTACATTCTGGAAGGCGAAACGGCAGATGGGGCGTTGATGTTTTTGCCATCAGAGGCCGTTTACGCCGAACTGCACGCCAATTTCCCAGACCTTGTGCGTGACGGGTTTGATGCACGCGTTTGGATTGTTTCGCCGACCACATGCATGGCCACGTTGAACACCATGCGGGCGATCCTGAAAGACGCGCGGATGCGGGAACATGCCGGGACAATCCGCAAAGAATTGTCGTTGTTGCACAAGGATGTAGACCGGTTGGGCGACCGCGTGGGCAATCTGGATCGCCATTTTGGTCAGGCGGCCAAGGACATTCAGGAAATCCGCATCTCTGCCGAAAAAGCCGGTAAGCGGGCGCGGCGTTTGGATGCGTTTGATTTCGCCGAAGCGGACACGGATGAGGATCCAAAGGTGATCCCCCTGACGAAGCCTGATTAATCCTTAATTTCTTATCTGCAGAACGGCTGGCATGCGCGGCATTGAGCCAAAAAACCGCAAGTTCGGTTAACGATTGCGCCAGAGGCGCCAGACCTTCAGATCAACCAGCGTTTTTGAGGTGGCGGCCAGAACAAGACCGCAGATGAGGGATTTGGACAGCGTGCCCATGGTGCCTTGGATCAGCATCGCGTGCACGACGCTGCCCACTGCGATGATCAAAGCCAGCGTGGAATGGCCCAGCCGCCAGGTGGCCGGCCTCAGACGGAGCCGTTTGCGAAACCCGGCGAGCAAGGCTGTGGCAAACAACGCCCACATGGCAATCACGCCATAAACGGAAAACGGTGTGGGCGACGCAAAACTAAGGGCATCCAGAACGTCCGGTGGGCTGGTGATCCAAAGCCCACCGACATGTACAACGACGGCCAAGACCAAAGAGCCTCCGATCCAACGATGCAAGCGGCGACTGCGCGCCATCGTGACAAAGGGCAGGGCGTTATTGGCCAACAGGGGTTGCGTCAGCAGAAGCGCCATCGCAACAACGCCGGCAAATCCTGCGACGACATAGACAGGATCGCGCCATGCGAGGAGAGGGCTTTGTGCTGCGACGGCGAGCGGGACGCCAACTGCACCTAGAAAGCCTGCCCAAATGAGAAAGCGTCGCATCCGAGCGCCCGGCCCTCAATCACACAGGCTGCAGAACGAAATCGACGTGCAACGTGGTATCTGAGGGACTGTTCATGATGGGGCGCAAGAACACCGTTTCGAAGTCACCGCTGTCATAAGCCAGATGCGCATGGGGCTGGCCAAAGGCGGGCACAATCTGCGGCATTTCCAGGCGGAAGGTGCCGTCTTCTTGGGTCAGCGTGGCCCCGTGGCTGCGTTTGTCGCGTTCATGGCCTTCGGTCGTGTGGGCCCACATCTGAATGCGTTGCCCGGCCAGCGGCGCCCCATCACCCGCACGGCGGACCAAACCGGTCATCCAAAACCCGCCATTGCCGATGCGTTCAACAATTGGGGCATTGGGGCGATAGTTGTTGGCTCCACCGCGCATGGTCACTGTGGGCGCAAGCCCTTGCGCGCGCGCCGGCACCAAAAGCCCGGACACCCCTGTTGCGGCCACAGCACCCGCGCCAGCGATTACAGATCGGCGGTTGGGTCGCAAGATCGTCATGGGCAAGTCTCCTTTGCGGCGTGTTCAGATATCAAACGGCTGTCTTGGTTAATGCAAAGGTAGTGTGTGCAGACACGCGGGTAAACGCGGCTCACAGGTTCGTGACTGGGATCGGCGGATCAGCCGTTATCTTTGAGCAGCCGTTGCTTTTGGCGGTTCCAAT
>CALHST010000304.1 GCA_938038825.1 uncultured Paracoccaceae bacterium
GGCAGAGCCTGCGATCGATGATCATGGGTTTTCGGAAATGATGTTTGTCGTTGGCGGTACTGGTGTCGGGCGGTCCGACTGGATGCGGCGGGTTCGCCAGATGCAGCGACAGGCACGTTCGGTCGTGTTACTGTCGGATGCGGCGACGCATTACATCAAGACCACTAAGGCTATCGACGGGGACGTCACCACCCATTGGCGCCATGCAGAGACTTTGCGCGAAACCGGTTATTACCCAAACTTGACGGATACTTTTGCCGAGAAATGCAACGGCATCATCACTGCGGCAGGGTCTGCGGCCACGCCGGAACTGGTTGTCGGATTGATCTCGCCATACTTGGAGCCGGTTCAGATTGCCGAGCTTGCGAACCTGTTGCTGTTGCCTGCTGTGCGCAAAAGCAGTGCGGATCAGCCCAAGGATGTGGGGCAAAACACAGGCCTGTTTAATCGCCGCGTCAGCGAGGTCATCCAAGTGATGGAGGCCAATATCGCGGATCGCGTGGATATGGAAAGCCTTGCGAAAGAGGTTGGGATGTCGTGTCGGCAAATCGAGCGGATCTTCCGCGAGGTATTCGACCAGTCCCCAGGTAAGTTCTACAAGCAGATGCGCACGAAAAAGGCATGGGCGTTGATTGATGAGACCTTGCTGCCGTTGTCGGATATCGCAGTGGCCACGGGGTTTGGGACGGTCAGCACCATGTCCAAGTCGGTGCAGGCGGCTTACGGAGTGACTCCAGCGCAGTCGCGGGCGCGCAAGTCGGTGTCTTTGACGACGTTCGAGACCGCTTAAAGCGCCAGATACCCAATCCCGGCAAATGCGACGAGGCACCCGGCCCATTGCGCTGCGCGCATTTTCTCGTTCAGGAAAAGCCACGCGAGGGAAACGGTGACCAGTCCAAAAACCGATGCAGCGACGGCGGCGTATTGGGCCGAAGGGTATTCCCCCGCCGCGAACATGCAAATCAGCGCGACCCCGTCCAGCAGCCCCATTACGATAATCGTCGGGATTGCGGCACGACCCGGCCAGATAGTCAGCGCAAAGAGCGGGAAGATCGGCATCATAAGCACAATAGAGGTGACTCGCGTGATCAAGTTGGCGGTCAAATCGTCCGACAGGCGCGCGGCCTCTTGCCCGAGAGCAAAGGTCGCAAAGAACCCAAAGGACGACAAGGCTGCGATCAGGATCGTTGGGCGCAATGCGGGTATGTCTTCGTCACTGTCTTCGGAAAAGACGGACACAATGACGATCCCCAAAACGACCAGCAGGACAGCGCCCCATTGCCAGAGTGTAATTTGCGCGCCCTGAAAGCTGGCAAGTGCAACGGAATAAATTGGAAAGCTGCCAACTACAGGTGCGACGACGCGCACGGGGCCGCGTTGGAACGCGACGTACAGCCCGATGCCTGCCACCAGAAAAGCGACCGCGGCGGCGAGGCAATAGAACAGCGCCTCTTGCGAGACAGGTTCAAACCCGCCTGCGACAGTCACAACCC
The DNA here is from genome assembly GCA_938038825.1 of uncultured Paracoccaceae bacterium. Classification (GTDB taxonomy): domain Bacteria; phylum Pseudomonadota; class Alphaproteobacteria; order Rhodobacterales; family Rhodobacteraceae; genus Aliishimia. The sequence goes on from CALHST010000304.1 coordinate 1,494, forward strand.
CCGCTTGAAAAATAGCGCCCACGATCAAGACGGAAAACAGCGTCGCCATCAACGGGGCGGTTTGGCTGATCCGGCGCACGGTCACGTCGTGCAGACCCCAGCACAGCGCTGCGATCAATCCCAGTGTGAGGGCGTTCATTTACACGTCCACTCTTTGTATTCCTTGCGCAGCGGGTTCGGTCTCGTTATTCTTATCATTAAACAAAGTTTCCACATATGCAACGCGCTGAGTCGCGAGGGAGGGCATGATGCTGGACGATCTCTACCCCAAAGTGGTCGCGGGTCCACCCAAACCCAGTGTGATTTCTGAACCCCAGGTGTTTTCTTTGCCGTCGGGCACTGAACGCTATGTGATTGAAGGCTGCGGTGCGGCTTTGATCGCGGTTGAAGCCGGGGACACGATCCAAGTGGTGAACATCGAGGGTGGCCAGCCGTGCGAGATTGCCTGCGTTGATCCAAAGGGCAGGGGGGCTGCGGATTTGCTGGGCGTTCCTGTGGCGGACGTAGCGCGCGGGCTGATGGCCTTGCTGACCAGTTCTGACCAGTCCTTGCGGGGGCTGCGCATGGGGCTTGATGCGCGCAGGATCGACATCGCGAAAACCCCTGCTGTGCGCATGTTTGACGGGACAACTCCGGCGGGGACCGACGAAACGTTGAGCGTGACCCGAGATGGCACAGTGATCATTGCGGCTCCGCATCCCAATGGATCGGGCGTCATGGATTTTGAGGCCCAAGATACTGCGACACCGCTGACCGTGTGGATCAAGCGTGCGGTTATCAAACGGGTGGGGAAGTTTGCGCTGCCTGATCCTTTGGCCGATCCGGTGTCCGATATCCGGGTGCATACCCAAACGGCAGAGGCGTTTTTCGTCAAAGCAGGGGATTTCATTCAGATCATCGATGTGGATGGCCGCCAATGCACCGACTTTGAATGTTTCAGCGCCCGCAAGCTCGACAAGGGCATCGAACACGCGCTGGACGTGACCACCACGCGCACGCTGATGGGCCATGCCTATCCAATGCCGGGGCTGCACGCGAAATACTACGATCAGGAAATGCTGCCGTTGGTTGAGGTGGTGCAGGACACCTGCGGGCGCCATGACGCCTTTGCGTTGGCCTGTTCGGCGAAATACTACGACGACATCGGCTATCCGGGCCACGCCAACTGCTCGGATAACTTCAACACGGCGCTGCAAGACTTCAACGTCACAGGCCGTCCCGGCTGGATGGCGATCAAC
>CALHST010000305.1 GCA_938038825.1 uncultured Paracoccaceae bacterium
CTGAAAGCCGCAGCGGCTGAGGGCGAAGGCGCATGGCGCATGCCTTTGGGCAAGGCTTATGACGACCAATTGAAATCGCGCATTGCGGACATGAAGAATGTAGGCGGAAGGCCTGCTGGCTCGATTACAGCAGCGCAATTCCTGCAACGCTTTGTGAAAGACGACGTGCCTTGGATCCATCTGGATATTGCGGGTGTGGCTTCGGTGAAATCTGAAACGACACTGGCCCCAAAGGGCGCAACGGGCTGGGGCGTTATGGCGCTCAGCCGGTTGGTTGCTGACAAGTTCGAAGTCTAACGGACTATGGGGGCTGTCTTTTTTTACCACCTTACGCAGCGTCCCTTGGAAGGGACGTTGCCCATTTTGTTGGAAAAGGCACGCGGGCAAAACTGGCGGGTGGAAGTCCGCGGCATCGACCCTGACAGAATGGCGTGGCTTAATGAAAAGCTGTGGTTGCTGTCAGATGACAGTTTCATCGCACACGGAATGGCGGGCGGGCCTCATGATGCATTGCAACCCATCTTGCTGAGCACGTCACCGACACAAGGTATGGATTGCCTAATGTGCGTGGACGGAGCAGCGCCATCACCAGAAGAGGTCACCGCGTCACAACGTGTGTGTGTATTGTTTGACGGACATGACCCCGAAGCTGTCCAAAAAGCACGGGCACATTGGAAATCACTGACGGATGCCGGGTGTACAGCGCAGTATTGGTCGGAAGAAGGTGGAAGTTGGCAAAAGAAAGCAGAAACAGGCGGGTAGGGCGCGTTCCTCACCTTACTGACGGATTAACACCAGTTTGTTGTCTTCAATTTGCAGCGTGTCCCAGCGGCTTAAATAGGACATGCCTAATAACGATTGGAACAAATCGCCGTCGTTGACATAGGCCGGGACATTGCGATCCCCGATGCCACCAACCGATACTTGATCTAGACGCACAAGTGCCGTGCGCACCTCGCCGTTTGCCGTGTTTGCGCGGCCAAAATACTGCAACGTGTTTGGATCTAACCCTACAAGCGCGGCGTCTTCTTTGCGCAAGACAATTTCGGTGGCGCCAGTGTCCACAACGAAGTTCACGGGGTTGCCATTGATTTCCAGCGTCAAATAGTAATGACCATCAAAGCTTCGGGGGACCTCTACCCGTCCTTCACTGGCAAAGCTTGCCTGACGAGGGACAAGATCGCCACTAATGTCTTCCCAAAGTCCTGCGGCCGCAATGGCACCAACGAATATCAGAGCCCAAATGGAGGCATTTTGAAGCGAGCGATGCAAATTGCGGCCACCCATTTGCAGGAGCATTGCAATAATTATCAGCACTAAAAATAGCGCACCCAGAATCTGACCGGTCTCTAAATCTTGTAACATAATCGACATATAAACGCGCCGCGCAGGATTTTCACCCCGCACAGGCAACTATCCTTAAGATCACGCGGCCTCAGCAGCGTCGAGTTTTTCTTGGGCTGCCACCCACAAGCTTTCTGCGCGCTCTAGCGCATCCATAACTTCCGCATATTTCCGGTTCCATGTTTCCAATTCACCCAAGCGCTTGTCTTCATATAACAGCGGATCAGCGAGCTTTTCCGCCAGTTTGCTGCGCATCTGATCCAGCTTTTCCATGCGGGCTTCGCATTTGCGCACGTCAGACCGCAGGGACTGCATTTGATCGCGGTTCGGGCGTTTCGACTTGGGTTTATCTTTGGTTTTCGACGTCTTAGCGGGCGATTCTAACAAATGCGCACGGTAAGCCGTTAAGTCCTGTTCATAGGGTGTTACGGTCCCATCATTGACCAACCACAACCTGTCCGCGACAAGTTCCAGCAGGTGCATGTCATGTGTGACAAGGATTACCGCGCCGGAATAAGCTGTCAGCGCCTCGACAAGCGCTTCGCGGCTTTCGATATCAAGGTGGTTGGTTGGTTCATCCAAAATTAACATATGTGGCGCGTCAATTGTCGCGATCAATAAGGAAAGACGCGCTTTTTGTCCCCCGGACAAACGACCGACTTCGGTTTCTGCTTGCGCAGCGGCCAAGCCGAATCCCCCCAAACGGGCCCGCCACTTCGCGGGCCCTTCACCGGGGCGTAGACGGCGCAAATGGTCGATGGGAGTTTCGTCGATATGCAGTTCATCGACTTGGTGTTGTGCGAAGTAGCCGATCCGCAGCTTCGAGGATTTGACCATTTTCCCGGACATAAGTGTCAAACGATCTGACAACAATTTTGCGAATGTCGATTTACCTTGCCCGTTCTTGCCAAGCAGCGCGATGCGATCATCTTGATCTATGCGCAGGTTTAGGCGCTTCAGGATTTCTGTTTCACCATATCCGGTTACGCCACCTTCAATCGCAATAATCGGGGGCGAAAGCTCTTCTGGATTTGGGAAATCAAATCGGCGCAAGGCGGCTTCTTGAGGTGTTGTGATCGGCTGCATCCGGGCCAGTGCCTTGATGCGGGACTGCGCTTGTTTGGCCTTGTCAGCTTTGTAGCGGAAACGATCCACATAAGATTGCAGATGGGCGCGCCGGGTCTCTTGTTTCTTGTTCATCGCCGCCGCAAGGGCAAGTTTTTCCTGCCTTTGTTTGGCGAATTGATCGTAGGGGCCTTGGTACAGCGTGAGTTTGCGATCTTCCAAATGCAAGATTGCGCCCACAGCCCGGTTTAAAAGCCCACGGTCATGGGACACAATCAAAACAGTGTGTGGGTACTTGGCAAGATAGTTTTCCAGCCACAAGGCGCCTTCCAAATCCAAATAGTTTGTTGGTTCGTCCAATAGCAGCAAGTCGGGTTGTGAAAACAGAACGGCTGCCAAAGCAACCCGCATACGCCAGCCACCCGAAAACGCGGAACAGGGCATGTGCTGTTCAGGCTCATCAAATCCCAATCCTTTAAGAATTGTGGCTGCCCGCGCTTCGGCAGACCATGCGTCAATATCAGCTAGTCTGGTTTGAATTTCTGCAATGCGGTGAGGGTCTTGCGAGTCGTCCTTCAACAAGTCAGCACGTTCGGTATCTGCCGCCAGAACGGTATCAATCAACGTCGTGTCAGACGATGGAACTTCCTGACTAACACCGCCAATGCGTGCCCCCAAAGGCATGATGATTTCGCCACTTTCCAAGGCGAGTTCTTGATAAATCAACTTAAAAAGCGTGGTCTTTCCGGTCCCGTTTCGCCCAACAAGACCCACTTTATGGCCATCGGGAATAACAGCAGAAGCTCCGTCAAACAGGGGACGGCCTTCGATGGAAAAGCGAATATCTGACAAACGTAACATGACAGGCTTTTGCGGTAAGCGAGGGGCGGCGTCAATCGCAGCTTTTCAAGCGCAATTCCCCGTGTTAGAGGGCCGCAAACACCTGTAGGAGAGACCCCAATGGCGCTTGAGCGTACCTTTTCCATCATCAAACCCGATGCAACCCGTCGTAACCTGACTGGCAAGATCAATGCCAAGTTCGAAGATGCCGGTCTGCGCGTCGTTGCGCAAAAGCGCATTC
>CALHST010000306.1 GCA_938038825.1 uncultured Paracoccaceae bacterium
TGTACGAAGCGATGGAAACCGCGCGCTGCGAAGCGATGGGCGCGCGCGACATGCCCGGCACAGCAGGCAACATTGACGCCAAGATCAGTCACGAAGCGCTGCGGCGTGGGTATGATCAGTGCAAAGAACCTGCCGAGGCCCCTTTGTCTGTCGCGGCCGGCTACATGATCCGCCATTTGGCCACGGGGCGCGACCTGCCCCGAGGAGCGCAAAACGTCATGGAATTGTGGCGCCCGTTTATCGAAGAACAGGCCGGGGGCACGCTTGAAAACGTGCAAGAAATGCTGTCGGACCAAGCGGGGTTTGCCAAATTTGCCCGTCAAATCATCACCGATCTGGGCTATGGCGACCAGCTTGGCGATGACCCGGACCAATTAGACGAAGATCAAGACGACGAAGCGCAGGAAGACGGCGAAGAACAGGACGATCCAGACAACCAGGGTCAGGATAGCGACGGCGAAGAGGACAGCGAAGGCACGCCCGAGCAAACGCAAGAAGAACAGCAGGACGCGGCGCAAGCTCAGGTCTCTATGGATGACATGGCCGACCAAGAGATGGGCGAAGAGGCGGAACTGCCCGAAGGCGAAGCCCCGCTGGAACCCCCTGCCCCGCAGCCAATTTCCGAAGCGGATCCTGACTATCAGGTGTATTCCACGGAAAACGACGAAGAGATCACAGCCGAAGATCTGGCCGAACCGGTCGAGTTGGAACGCCTGCGCGCCTATCTTGACCAACAGCTTGAACCGCTAAAGGGCGCTGTGTCGCGCTTAGCCAATAAGTTGCAGCGCCGCCTTCAAGCCCAGCAGAACCGGTCTTGGGAGTTTGATCTGGAAGAAGGTATGTTGGATGCGGGGCGCCTAGCACGCGTGGTCGCCAACCCAACGACTCCTTTGTCATTCAAAGTCGAAAAAGACACGGAATTCCGCGACACTGTTGTGACTTTGCTGTTGGACAATTCAGGTTCCATGCGCGGTCGTCCAATCTCTATCGCGGCGATTTGTGCCGACGTTCTGGCGCGCACGCTGGAACGCTGCAACGTGAAGGTCGAAATCCTTGGTTTCACCACCCGTGCATGGAAAGGCGGCCAAGCGCGCGAGGCATGGCTGAACGAAGGTCGCCCGCAACAACCCGGCCGTTTGAACGACCTGCGCCACATCATCTACAAAGGTGCCGATGCGCCTTGGCGGCGTGCCCGTCCCAATTTGGGTCTGATGATGAAAGAAGGACTGCTGAAGGAAAACATCGACGGCGAGGCGCTGGAATGGGCGCACAGACGTGCCATGATGCGCCCCGAAGCGCGCAAAATCCTGATGGTGATTTCGGACGGTGCGCCGGTCGACGATTCAACGCTGTCCGTTAACCCCGCGAATTATTTGGAAAAACACCTGCGCGATGTGATCGCGATGGTCGAAAAGCGCCGCGCGGTCATAATAGCGCGTCACGATCACAGATGTGGAACAACTAGCCGGTGCGATGACAGAGCAACTCGCCGCGTTGTTCGACAGTGATCCGCGCGCCCGCGCTCGGGTGATGGGGATGCAGCGGGCAGTATAATGCAGGCGATTCCGCTTTATTGACCTATCGGGTCTGCTATTCTTACCAAATTCGCGTTATGACTTTGACTAAATTGCTCAACTATTCAGGCATTGAGGAATTTTAATGAAGTTTTCGCGGTTTAAGAAAACGATTGACGATGGGCATTCGATCAAGAAGCGTTGATTGCGCTTTAATTTTCGCGGCGCATTCCTCGACCCGCTTCATCCAATCTGATCTAAAATCCTCTGCGCTGTCATCAAGTGGAACAATCTCGAGGCCTGGGTGTTGCATGACATAGAGAAAGACCCTCGAATTATGATTGTCGCCTTTTCCTCTCTCGTTCTTCTCGGCACATTCAAACCGCTGGCGAAGACCAGGGTCCAACGGTTCTAGCAGCTCTTTTCTTCGATATTCGTCAATATTTAAGGCACCAAAGAACAAGGATTCAGCACCATTCAGCAATTGAAAATTACGACTTCCATCATCCAGCAATTTTGCAGCGCATTTGCCGACAAAATCCAACCATTCGAGCTCAGCCTCAAAGGGATTACGATGCATCTTCCACCCAAGGCGATGGGCACCTTTGACTGCTGAATTTAAGAAAGCACGTGTAAAGTCGATACCTTCAAGAACAACCAAGTTGCGTAAACTTGTTCTCGACCCATTTCCCTTCAAGCCGCCGCAGGCTGTATTCAGTGTCCCTATCTCGCGTATTTCATCTGGAAATTGGTGCCATCCGACACCGGTCTTTTCTAGGTCTCCTAGATAGCATCCCAAATTCCATGCTACATCGGAAAGTGACGATTTCTCAGTAACGCAATGGCTCGGGAGAAGGATTGGGAAAGTTGTTTCTTTTGTCATATTGGCGCGAAACTCCACTTGGAATATTACTACTCAAGGGTCCGATACCCTGCCACTTCGGCACAATCACTGGCATTTAGTGGCAAATCAAAGGCAATAAAAACTACGCTTTCTGTTTGAGGATCTCTAAGGGCTCGTTTTCTTAATAAAATCCCGAAGCGCCGCCGCGATTTCATCCGGGCTGTCTTCTTGGATAAAGTGTGTCCCTTTGACGGTCACTTCACTTTGGTTAGGCCAAGATCGGCACCAGTCGCGGGCTTTGCCTGTCAGGATGGAGCCCGGTTCTGC
>CALHST010000307.1 GCA_938038825.1 uncultured Paracoccaceae bacterium
GGCGCTGACGACGGATTCCAATCTTGTAGCGCGCCTTGCGGCCCTGCGATTCCCAAAAGATGTCTTGGCGGATGCATTCGGGCAGCAGCTTACCGCAGCGCCCGCAATGCCTAGCTTGCCACCAAAGGCCGAGACGACCCCGATCACGGCAAATTTGCAGGAACCACCGCGTTGGGGTTTTTTGTCCGGGGCTGTATCTGGCTTGGCTGCGGGCTTCCTGGGCGCTGTATTTTTGGGCTGGTCTCAATTCTTTGCCCCAGAAGAGAAACAGCCTGGTTGGTTGGACGTCGTTGCGAATTACCAAGGGCTTTACGTTCCTGAAACGCTGAACTTAAGGACCAAAGATCAAGACGCGAACGGATCTGCCGAACAGGACCTTGATTTGGCAGCATTGTCCGAGGCAGTTGGGGCAGACTTGTCAGTGTTGAAAAGCGTCGAAGGATTGGCGTTCAAACGTGCGCAGCAATTGGGTTTTCGTGGAAAGACACTGATCCAGATCGCATACACATTGCCAGATGGCACTCCCGTCGCAATTTGTATTTTGCCGTCAGGCAACCAGCAATCGGGGCCAAGATCTCAGGTTCTTTCCGGGATGGCAGCGTCTGATTGGACAACGGGAACGCACGGTGTTCTGATCATTGGCGGCGATGACCAAACGATTATCGACGGTTTGGCAGAAAAAGTTCAGCCATTAATCTAAGAAATCGCTTTTTGCGGCGACTGCTGGAAGTTGTGTTTCCGATTCGGCATTAGTTTGGCCCAATACCCTGATATTATCCCACCCGCGCCCTGTTGTTGCCCAGATTGACGCCGATACCTTGGCCTCAAGAACGAGCGAGAAACGAAGGGACGGCTATGGACCGCCTTACAGAAATGGAAGCCTTTGCCACAGTTGTGGATCAGGGCGGGTTTACTGATGCAGCGAAGAAGATGGGTATCTCCAAATCGGCTGTATCGAAACACGTCTCTAGCCTTGAGGCGCGACTTGGTGCCCGGCTTCTGAATCGCACAACGCGGCGGGTTTCTCCTACAGAAATTGGTTTGGCATATTATGATCGCGCACGCCGCGTTCTGAATGATGCGGGCGAAGCGGATGCGCTTGTCACATCAATGCAATCAGCGCCATCCGGACTATTGCGAATATCAGTGGCAACAGATTTTGGTGTGAACCATTTATCGCCGCTGTTATCGAATTTTCTGGACGAATTCCCGGATATTACAGTCAATATGGTGTTGAATAATCGCTATGTTGAACTGATTTCCGAAGGGTTCGACATGGCCGTCCGCATCGGTGAGCTGGAAGACAGCACATTGCGGGCGCGAAAATTGACTGAAACCACAAAACGCATGATTGCGGCCCCCTCTTACTTCGAGAAATACGGCCGCCCTCAGCGTATTGATGACCTGAACGAACACAAACTGCTGCATTATTCCAACCAGTCTTCTGGAAATGTTTGGAAAATCACTGCGCCCTCTGGTGAAAAGCGCCAAGTGCGTACTGCAGGTTGGCTGAGTGTTAATGACGGGCAATCCTTGCTGAATGCTGCGATTTCAGGTCTTGGCATCGCCTACCTGCCAAGTTTTCTGTATTCCGACTCGATGGAACAAGGCTTGATCGAGGATGCGATCCCCGAGTTGCCGGTTGAAACACAGGGTATCTATGCGGTGTATCCTCCGGGTCGCTTTACCCAGCCCAAAGTCCGCGCCTTCATCGACTTTCTGGTCCACGCCTTTGCAGACAAAGGCCCCAGCGACTGGTAAGAATTTTGCTGAACTTTGCGTCAAACCCGGTGGTAACTCTGCCGGTTTTTGCGTTTTTACTGGTCAGCACGCAGGATAACGGCTTCGACTCGGCGATTTGATGCGCGTCCGCCTTCGCTTAAGTTGGAGGCGATAGGGGACAGATATCCTGCACCTTCCGCTTCGATTCGGTTCGCGTTGACATTGTAGGCTTGGACAAGGCGCGTTTTAACAGCTTGGGCCCGTGCGCGCGAAACCCTGATATTTCCGTTCAACGAACCAACAGAATCGGTGTGACCAACCAGTGCGATTTGAATGGCGGGGTTGTCTGTTAAAAATTGTGCGAGGGTATCAAGCAACGGAAACGGGCCTTCGCCTAGTGACGTTGCACCTGACGCGAAATCCACACCGGTCAGAACCAATCTTCCGGACGTCAAAAAATCAGTGGGCCCGTCTAAGGGCTGCACGGGTATTTCTGGACTGGGATCTAGTTGGGGAACAGGTCTGTCGGTTTTCGCTTCAGTCTCAAAGCTGTCTGCCTTGGTCACTTCGACAATCTGAATGTAAGACGCATCGCGCGTTGTGCTAAGAAGCAAGGTGACTGCCGCATCAGGGGCGTCGGTGGGTCCTTTGACGAAGCTTAAAAATTGGTAATTACTGAGATCAATATAGATGGCAGGTGCGTCAAAGACATCTATGCCAAAACGAAAATCAAATCCGCCGCATTGATCTGCGATGCAATCCAGCACGACCCGAAATCCGCTGTCTTCAAGTTGTGCCCGCAGGGGGGCAATCATTTGCAGTGTCGTTTGGCCCGCGCCGGGAATCTGAAACGCTTGGCGTTGTACCGCGCCATCCAGATTCAGCGTTTGGATTTGTGTGCCATCAAATGGCGCAATTGGGACGGCATACCTGTCATTGGATGTGACACGTTCTGCTGTTAAACGCGCGTTAGTCGGCAATCCCAAGCCGAACGCCGGCGCTGACAGCGCCATACCAAGAAACAGAGGAACAAGAGCTTTCATCGGGCTTGTGCGTGGTATTCCTCGTTTGGGCGCATATCCGAGGCAGATGCGACGCGATTTGTCATGTTGAAGAAGCCCGCAACGCTGGCGATGTCCCAAATATCACGATCCGTGAACCCAACATCCCGCAATGCTTGGCGATCGTCTTCTTCGATATCCGCACTGGCTTTGGTTAGTTTGGCCGAAAAATCCAGCATGGCACGTTGGCGCGCGTCAATCGGGGCCACTTTATAGTTCATGACCATCATTTCCCCCAACGCCGGATCACCTGACAATTGCCGGACTGCAGCGCCATGCGCCACAAGGCAGTAAAAGCACTTGTTGATAGACGACACAACGACTGCGATCATCTCGCGTTCTAACTTGGACAGGTTCGACTCGCCCAACATAAGATCATTATAGAGCGCGGTGAAACTGTTCAGCTTGTCGATATCAAACGCATAGGCTTGCAACACATTGGGGATCATTCCCAACTTTTCAGTACAAATGTCGAAGTACTTTTGTGTTTCAGCTGGAAGCGGATCGACCATGGGCAGGTCAAGGGCTGTGGGTTGGTTTGTCATGTTAAGCCTCTAGTTGGCGATAATGGTACTGTCCCACGACATCCATTCCAAGGGAAGCATAGAGAGCATTTGCCGCAACATTTGCTTGTGTGCATAGCACCGACATATGGGTTGCCTGATGTTTTTCGGCCCAGAACGCCGCGGCGCGCATCATCCACTGGGCGACACCTTGTTTGCGTTGATGGGGCAACACTTCTAGCGCATGCACCATGCAAATCCCATCATGGATGGCCGCAAATGCGGTGCCAGCAGGTTTTTCGTTCCACCGGGACAAGATACCGGTCTTTGTTTGGGCGCGGTTCATCACAGCGATCCGGTCGGGGCCTATGTCTCCCTTTGCCCAGATCTCTTCCATGATCGCCAAAGGTTCCCAAATCGCAAACGCTGTGACTTTGGGCACGAGAACGTCGGTCAATGCGGATATGGGGCAGGCATACATGTTCACTGGATCCACGATATCATAACCGCGATCATCCAGAACTTGGTCAAGGGCTGTGTCGCCTTCCTGGATCATAAACAGCAGGCTTTCCCGGCGCGCACGCATGTTGGCTTCGGCATCTTCGATAAGTGCTGTTGACGACGCGATTGTGGTGGCTGACACGCGTTTGCCGCCACCGGCACCATCACGCAGAAACCAGCCGTCTTGTTCCCACAGGCGGGCAGGGGGCCAAGTGCCCTCGCACACATCATAAAGGCGTTGCGCTGTGATTGTCATTCTGGAAAGGCTGCTTTCAGTTGCGTCATTGCAACGTTGACGTTTGCGGCATCTGTGCCGCGGATCACGATTTGAGCACCGAATTTGCCGTCGATCTGAAACGGATAAGATCCAATTGACAGATCTGGGTGACTTTCGGCCAAAGCACCCAAAGGCCCTGCAATGTCGCCTTCGCCGCGAAAGATGCGCATGCTTTGACTGATTAAAGGCGCGCCACCTGACAAAGTCGGCAGGACAGATGCAACCATGGCCTGAAAAACGGACGGAACCCCCGCCATGACATGCACATTGCCAATGGAAAACCCCGGCGCGGTTGACACCGGATTGTCGATTAGGACCGCACCTTCTGGGATCCGTGCCATTCTTAGACGTGCTTCGTTCAACTCAGTGTCGGTGCGGTCATAATGCGCCTGAAGGAGTGCGCGCGCATCATCACGAACATCGATAGGAGTGTCAAAAGCTGCCGCGATGCAATCAGCCGTGATGTCATCATGCGTTGGGCCGATGCCGCCGCTGGTAAACACGCTGTCAAAGGAATTGGATAGGGCTTTGACAGCGTCGATAATGGCATCGCGATCATCGCTGACCACGCGCACTTCTTTCAAATCTATCCCCACTTCGGTCAGCTGACCTGCCAAATAATGCATGTTGGCATCGCGTGTGCGCCCCGAAAGGATTTCGTCTCCGATGACAAGCATTGCGGCGGTGGGATTTGACATGTGGCAAGGATCCTTGATTGGGGTCAAGGGACGGTATAGGCGTCGGATCATGCGCTTTCAAACTGAACTTGTCCCGGCCCGATTGATCAAACGTTACAAACGGTTTTTGGCGGATTGCACGCTTGACGATGGTCGGGAGGTGACTGCCCATTGTGCCAATCCCGGATCAATGATGGGGTTGGCGGAACCGGGCACCAAGATTTGGTTGGAACCGAATGACGACCCGAAGAAAAAGCTGAAACACGGGTGGCGATTGGTCGATCATGAAAATGGTCACTTCACAGGTGTGGATACCGCCATTCCGAACCGGGTTCTAAAAGACGCGCTTACGGCGCAAAGCATCCCCTTTTTGGCGGATTACGCGACAGTCCGCCCCGAGGTGAAATATGGAGAGAATTCCCGTATCGACTTTCTGCTGTCTCAAGATGGCTTGCCGGATGCGTATGTCGAAGTGAAGTCGGTCACCTTGTCACGCCATGCCGGTGTGGCAGAGTTCCCCGACAGCGTAACAGCGCGCGGGGCAAAACATCTTGAGGAATTGGCCCGCATGGTGGCGGGTGGTCATCGCGCCGTGATGTTGTATTTCGTGCAACGCACTGACTGCGCTTCTGTGACCTTGGCTGGTGATCTTGACCCGAACTACAAAGCGGCCTTTGAAGCTGCACAGGCAGCAGGGGTCGAAGTTTTGGCGGTTGGAGCGGATATCACGACTGACAAGATAACGGTCGCTGACAGTTTACTCTTTTCTCTATGAACCCTATTTTAGGGCTGCATTACCCTAAAGAAGAGACACCCCAGTGAACCTGTCTGACCGTGGCCAAGTAACCAAAGATGGCATCCGCTTGTATGAAAAGTCGGATTTTGCCGGGATGCATACAGCAGGCGCACTTGCGGCGCAGATTCTGGATGACATCGCAGAGCACGTTTTTGTAGGCCAATCGACCCGCGAAATTGACCGTATCATCGAAGAAAAAGTGAACGCGGCGGGCGCGACGTCGGCCACGATTGGCTACAAAGGGTATCAGCATGCGTCCTGCATCAGCGTGAACCATGTAGTGTGTCACGGAATCCCCGGTGACAAGAAGCTGAAAGATGGGGACATTCTGAACATTGATGTGACCGTGATTGTCGATGGATGGTTTGGCGACACCTCACGCATGTACGTGGCTGGGAAGTTGTCCCGCAAAGCGGAACGTTTGATCCAAGTCACTCATGATGCGTTGATGTTGGGAATCGAAGCCGTGAAACCGGGCAATACCTTTGGCGATATCGGTCATGCCATTCAGTCTTATGTGGAAAGCCAACGTATGTCTGTTGTGCGTGACTTCTGCGGGCATGGGCTTGGCCTTGTGTTCCACGCACCACCCAATGTGCTGCATTATGGCCGCCCCGGAACGGGTGCCGTATTGCAGGAAGGTATGTTTTTTACGATCGAGCCGATGGTGAATTTGGGGCGCGCGGAAACAAAAGTGCTGGCGGATGACTGGACTGCCGTGACCCGTGACAAATCCTTGTCTGCGCAGTTCGAACATTCGATTGGGGTGACAGGCAGTGGGGCAGAGATTTTTACCTTGTCGCCAAAGGGTACATTCCACCCCACTTATCAATCGTAAGCCGTCATCCAACCCAATGTTGCGTCGGGATCGCCGCCGGGTTTGTATTCCGCACCCAGTGGCAGCGTCCAACCCATCGCGGTAATGGCCTTAAAGATCGGGCCATAGTCGAGGTCACCCATATCAGGGCGTCCGCGATCTGGAACGCCTGCAAACTGGATATGGCCAATGATATCCGCATGTTGTGTAAGTTTTTCCAAAACGTCACCTTCTGTGCGGGCCACGTGATAGCAGTCAAACATCAGCTTTAAT
>CALHST010000308.1 GCA_938038825.1 uncultured Paracoccaceae bacterium
TATTGGAAGCAGTTCATGTATCCGTTCAGCGCGAAGTTTCGCAAAGAGCCCACAGACACGCCCGCCGAATAGTCAACGCAGGCCCAGTTTTGCCAACAAGCGGTCGCGTTTCATCAGCCACCAGCCGGACTCGATCGGCCATAATCCGTGGTTTTCGTCCACGTTCATTTGGGCCGCAGCATGCAGCGGCCAATTGGGGTCATCCAGCAGTTCGCGTGCCAACGCGACCATATCGGCGTGACCGTCATCAATGATCGCTGCGCAATGTTGGGGATCCCAAAGGAAGCCAACAGCCATTGTTGCAACATCGGTTTTGGCTTTGACCTGCTTGGCAAAGGGCACTTGGAAACCTTGTTCGATGGTCATGCGACGGGGGCGTTCCTTCCCGCCGACACCGCCGGTGGAGACGTCGATCATATCGACCCCGACTGCTTGCAAGGCGCGGGTGATGTGAATCGTATCTTCGATCTCTAACCCGCCATCCAGCCAATCCGTGGCAGAAAGACGAAAGGCCAGCGGCAATGTGTCGGGCCAGTGCGCGCGGATGGCGCGGGCCACTTCAACTGCAAAGCGGGTGCGATTTTCCAAGCTGCCGCCCCATTGGTCGGCCCGCTGATTTGCGATTGGGGACAGGAACTGGTGCACCAGAAATCCGTGTGCCGCGTAAACCTCGATGATTTTGAAGCCAGCTTCCGCAGATCGACGTGCCGCCTGCCCAAATGCGTCAATCACAGCCGCGATCTCTGCTTCGGTCATTTCGGTAGGGGCCGGCCATCCATCTGCATAAGGAATTGCAGAGGGTGCGATGGCGGTCCAAGGGGCCTCGCCGCGTTGAGCAATGTCGTCTTGATCCACTGGCGTTTCACCATCCCATGGGCGCTTTTCAGACGCCTTGCGCCCGGCGTGACCCAACTGGATACCGGGCACAGCGCCTTCGGCTTGGAGGAAGGCTGCAATGGGACGCAAGGCGTCGATATGCGCGTCGTCCCACAGGCCCAAATCTCCGTGCGTGCGGCGCCCGTCTTTGGTCACGGCGGTGGCTTCGGCATAAACCAAACCGGCGCCACCCATCGCAAAACGGCCCAGATGCACCATATGCCAATCATTGGCATGGCCATTTTTTGCGCGATATTGGCTCATTGGGGATACAGCAATGCGGTTCTTGAAGGTCACATCGCGCAAGCGGTATTCGGAAAAAAGGGTTGTCATACAAGGCACCATATGGGCTTTTATCCATCAATAAAACCGGTCTGAATGTCTGTGATGGTTGCACAAGCATAACATCCTCGTTAGATCGCGAGGACAGGTTGAGGGAACCCGACTATGGATGATCTGCGCGACAAATATCTGGGCTTGATTGCAGGGGCTGCTGATGAAGCGGGTCTTGAGGATTTGCGGGTACAGGCCGTCGGTAAAAAAGGCGAAATCAGCCTGAAGATGCGCGAGTTGGGCAAGATGACCCCGGAAGAGCGTCAAACTGCGGGCCCGGCGTTGAATGCTCTGAAGGATGAGATTAACTCAGCTTTAGCCGCCAAAAAGGCAGGCCTTGCTGATGCGGCTTTGGACGAACGTCTGCGCACCGAATGGCTGGATGTAACCCTGCCAGGCCGGGGTCGTGGGCAGGGAACTCTGCATCCAATTGCGCAGGTGACGGAAGAAGTGACCGCCATTTTCGCAGAGCTTGGATTTTCTGTGGCCGAAGGACCCCGCATTGATACGGATTGGTATAATTTTGATGCGTTGAACATTCCGGGCCACCATCCTGCGCGCGCCGAAATGGACACGTTTTATATGCACCGCGCCGAGGGTGACAATCGCCCGCCGCACGTGTTGCGAACGCACACCTCGCCAGTCCAAATCCGGTCGATGGAAAAAATGGGCGCCCCAATGCGCATCATTTGTCCGGGCGGTGTGTACCGTGCGGATTACGACCAGACGCACACACCCATGTTCCACCAAGTTGAAGGGTTGGCCATCGACAAAGATCTGTCCATGGCAAACCTGAAATGGGTGTTGGAAGAATTTGTAAAAGCCTTCTTTGAAGTGGATGGTGGCGTGGAACTACGGTTCCGGGCCTCGCATTTCCCGTTCACAGAACCCTCGGCAGAAGTCGACATTCGATGTTCATGGGAAGACGGGACTGTGAAGGTTGGTGAAGGGGATGACTGGCTGGAGATTTTGGGATCCGGCATGGTGCATCCGAAAGTGCTGCAGGCTGGTGGTATTGATCCAACCGAGTGGCAAGGTTTTGCCTTTGGAATGGGGATCGACCGAATTGCGATGCTGAAATACGGCATCCCCGATTTGCGCGCGTTTTTTGACAGCGATCTGCGTTGGCTGCGCCATTACGGGTTTTCAGCGTTGGATGTGCCGACGCTGCATGGTGGGCTCAGCCGTTAAGTGGCCCCACGTCGATGTGAGGTGACATTTCGCAAGTGTGGTCTTAGGTGAAACCACATGAGATGGTTTGCTTTTCTTCTGCTTTTGTCGCTTCCGGCCCACGCAATGGGGCCTTGGAAAGATCGATGCTTGGAACAAGACCCCTGTGTCGTTGGGGATCGTTCCTATCACGTGAAAGAGCCCGACGGCTGGGATGGTGAGACACCGCTTCCGGTTTTAATGCATTTTCATGGGTGGCAACGGCAAGGCACGCTGATCGTCCAGCATGGGCGCATCGCTGGGGCCACGCGGCGTCGGGGTGTTCTGCTGGTAGCCCCCAACGGATTGGGGCGCAGCTGGGATTTCTGGGATCCGGAAACCGATGATGTGCCTTTTGCGCGGGCAGTGTTAGAGGACATCAAGACACGTTATCCAATCGCGGATGATCAGATCTTTGTCTCAGGCTATAGCTGGGGCAGCAATATGGCATGGCGATTTGTGTGCCAGGATGGCGCCGACGTTTCGGCATTGATGGCCGTGTCCGGAACATTAAGTCAGGACGAAGATTGCCTGACCGCCCCCGGTGAAGTGCGGCAAGTCTATGGGCTTAAAGACAATGTTTTGGATTTCCCATTTGGACCCAATGGCGAGCAGGACAACGTGGTCCGTCTTTGGCGGGAAGCCTATGATTGTGGCGAGCCAGAGGCGAAAGGCGATTGGAAGCAAGTGGATTTCCTGACGCTGCAACGCACCGAATGGAATACATGCGCAACGGGCCGAGTTTCACTGGATATTCATCCCGGTGGGCACTTCATTCCTCATGGTTGGTTTGCACGTCAGCTTGATGAACTTTTGAATCGCCCTTTCAGCTACCCATAAAGCGCGTGAGCTAAAGCTCACCCTACGGGCAGAAATACACGATTTGATTGGGATGTAGGGTGAGCTTTAGCTCACGCCGGCTTGCACCTTGGGACGTTCTTTGTCATTGCCTTTGCAACATTGACGCGCCTTTGGGAGGCTCCGCATGAAGTTCACTTTGTCCTGGCTGAAATCTCATCTTGAGACAGATGCAACGTTGGATCAAATCGTTGAGGCTTTGACCGATTTGGGCCTCGAAGTTGAAGGCGTGGAAGATCGCGGCGCGCGTCTGGCAGAGTTTACCATTGGCTATGTCGCTTCTGCGGAAAAACATCCTGACGCGGATCGGTTGCGTGTGTGCCAGGTAAACACAGATGAGGGCCAAAAGCAGATTATCTGCGGGGCACCAAACGCGCGCGAGGGGATCACCGTTGTTGTGGCCAAGCCTGGTGTTTACGTACCGGGTATCGACACAACAATTGGCATTGGTAAAATTCGCGGGATCGAGAGCTTTGGCATGATGGCTTCTGAAAAAGAGCTTGAGCTGTCCGACGAACATGATGGCATTATCGAGCTGCCGTCTGGCACAGTCGGGGATCGGTTTGTGGATTGGCTTGCGGCGCATGACCCTGCCAAAATCGATCCGGTGATTGAGATTGCTATCACGCCAAACCGCCCGGATGCGTTAGGTGTACGCGGTGTGGCGCGCGATTTGGCGGCGCGTGGGTTGGGTAAGATGAAACCACGCGATGTGGATCCAGTGCCAGCCAGTTTCAAACCCGAGATGACGGTACACATTGATGAGGATACGCTGGACGGAAATCCGCTGTTTTGTGGCCGTCTGATCAAAGGCGTCAAGAATGGGCCGAGTCCTGACTGGATGCAGGACCTTATCCGAGCCATTGGCTTGCGTCCGATCAACTTCCTTGTCGATGTGACGAACTTCTTTACCTATGATCTGAACCGCCCTTTGCATGTGTTTGATGCGGACAAGGTTCACGGAAATCTGCGTGTGCATCGTGCGGTAGGTGGCGAAGAACTGGTGGCACTGGATGGCAAAACCTATGCGTTTCAGCCCGGGCAAATGGTCATTTCTGATGAAAATGGTCCAGAGTCGATTGCGGGCATCATGGGTGGGGAAGACACCGGTTGCACTGACGAGACGGTGAATGTGTTTGTCGAAAGCGCCTATTGGGATCCGGTGCAGATCGCTTACGCGGGACGTGCGCTGAAGATCAATTCTGATGCGCGTTACCGATTTGAGCGAGGGGTTGACCCAGCGTTTACGCCGGAAGGGCTTGAGCACGCTGTTCGCATGATCGTCGATCAGGCAGGCGGTGAAGCTTCTGAGATGATCGTTGCGGGTGCGGTTCCGGATACTCGTCGTGCCTATCAGTTGCAGCCCGCGCGTGTGCGCAGCCTTGTGGGCATGGAGATTTCCGAGAGTGAACAACGCCAGACGCTGACCGCGCTGGGCTTTCGTTTGGAAGGCGACATGGCACATGTTCCGTCGTGGCGTCCGGACGTTCAGGGCGAGGCGGATCTGGTTGAGGAAGTGGCGCGGATTGCGTCTTTGACCAAGCTGGAAGGCAAGCCGTTGCCCCGGATGGCAGGGATTCCCAAGGCCGTGATGACGCCGATGCAACGGCGTGAACAGATGGCACGCCGGACTTCGGCCGCGCTGGGGTACAATGAATGTGTGACCTATTCATTCATTGATCGGACATCGGCTGCGTTGTTTGGCGGTGGCGACGATGCAACCATGCTGGAAAATCCGATTTCGCAGGACATGAGCCACATGCGCCCAGCCCTGTTGCCGGGGTTGTTGCAGGCAGCCGCACGCAATCAGGCACGTGGCTTTATGGATATGGCGCTGTTTGAAGTGGGGCCTGCGTTCCATGGCGGTGAGCCGGAAGAGCAACATTTGCTGGTGTCTGGTTTGCTGATTGGTCGTACAGGGCAAAAGGATGTACATGGTGCATCGCGCGCTGTGGATCTGTTTGACGTTAAAGCCGATGCAGAGGCCGTTTTGTCGGCCATGGGGGCCCCTGCCAAAGTACAAATAATGCGGGGCGCGGAAGAGTGGTGGCACCCCGGGCGGCACGGCAAGATTTGTCTGGGGCCCAAGAAAGTGTTGGGCGTTTTCGGAGAATTGCATCCCAAAGTTCTGGACGCAATGGACGTCAAAGGGCCTGCAATGGCGTTCACATTGTGGCCGGGCGAAATCCCCATGCCACGAAAATCCGGGGCATCTCGCGGTGCTATGCAGGTGAGTGATTTACAGCCCGTTGAACGCGACTTTGCATTTGTTGTGGATGCAGAGGTTGCCGCATTGGATTTGGTCAATGCTGCTGCGGGCGCGGATAAGGCTTTGATCAAAGACGTCCGGGTATTTGATGAATTCATCGGCGGGTCCTTGGGGGACGGTAAGAAATCCCTGGCGATCACAGTGCGTTTAGAGCCGTCAGATGCAACTTTGACAGACAAAGAGATTGACACGGTTGCGGACAAAGTTGTGGCCAAGGTGACCAAAGCCACGGGTGGCGTCTTGCGCGGATAAGTGCCGGTCTGGAGGGCGCCCCGATGTGCTTGGCTTCGCCTGCGCACCGGCCCTCCCACCAGCCGCGGCCCAGTATACGTGTTCCCGGACGCATCGTTGGAGCCATGACTTGAGGAGAGTGCTATGTTGAAAGTCTATCTATCCGGGGAAATCCATACCTCGTGGCGTGAAGATCTGATCGCGGCCTGCTCTGGTCTTGAGGTATCATTCACTGCGCCGGTCACGGATCATGCGGCCAGTGATGATTGTGGGGTGGCGATATTGGGTGAAGAACCCAACAAGTATTGGCATGATCATAAAGGCGCGATGGTGAACGCCATTCGCACCCGCAAGGCAATCACAGACGCGGATGTTGTGGTGGTGCGTTTTGGGGAAAAGTATCGTCAGTGGAATGCTGCGTTTGATGCGGGATTTGCAGCGGCTTTGGGCAAAAGCCTGATCATCTTGCAACAACCGGATCATGATCATGCGTTGAAAGAGGTGGATGCAGCTGCGTTGGCCGTTGCGCGGGAACCCAAAGAAGTCGCGGATATTTTGCGCTATGTTCAGACGGGTGCTTTGCCAGGTTAGCGCCAAACACACTGGTTAGCTTTTGAAGCTGGCACGGTATTCGGATGGTGACATATGCATTTGTTGACGAAATGCTGCGTTGAAACCGGACAAAGACCCATAACCAACAGATAGGGCAATTTCCGTGATCTGAGAATCTGTCGTGGCCAAAGCCTCGACTGCTTTCATAATTCGAATTTGGCGCAGCACCTCGCGCCATGTCATGCCCATCTCTTGCGCAAAACGTCGGGCCATAGCGCGCGGCGATTGGTTCGTCTGATGCGCAATGTCTTCAAAGGTGGGGTCTCCGTGGGCCAAGGCCTCGGTCAATTGCACTGCTTTCTTCATTTGGGCAGAAACTGGCGCGGGCAACACGGATTTGCTTGGAGTCAAGGATAGCTGAAGCACGACATCCGAAAGTGCTTCAAATATGCGGGATGCGTATGGGGACAGGGTATCGTTGTCGGGGCCCCAGTCTTTGCACTCGCGGATCAATTCCCGGGCAAGCGGTGACATGTCAAACACTGTCAAAACCTGATGCGGTTGACCCATGAAGTCAGGTGCAAACAGGACTGACGCAGAGGTGAGTTTCGACAAGACAGTAATTGTGATCGGATGATCGGCCGAAATCAATGCGGCGCGCGCTGGCGGCAAAGTCCATCGTTGACCATCGGCCTCTAGTCGGATGGTTCCTTCCAGCGCATACAGCAAATAATGCCGGTCCACCTGGAATTCAGATGGGCCGGCAGGTTCGAAACTTCGATGAACGCAAAATGCCTTTGGACTCATGTGGTTAGTTTAGTTTTCGATCAGTGTGGCGTCAAACCGTCTGCTGACTGGCGGGGCAATCATCATGGGGCGCAAAACCTGACCAACTGTCGCAAAACTGTCAGAGGCAAGATAGGCTGCAAAGTCGTCTGCCGTGTCCCATTCATGTAAGACGCCAATATCCTGATTATTGCTTGGGCTGAGAAAGGGAACGAATGCGATACAGCCTTTCATGGCACTGACTGCGCCGATTTCTTTTTTTAAAGTGGCAATCGCCAATTCGCGATTGTCTTCAGACACTTGGAACGTCACATGAGCAATGAGCATTGATAAACCTTTTCAGTTGGTCGCTTTTTGAAAGATATAGCCGAAGCTGGTGCGGCTTGGTGGACCGGACAGGAACGCGTGCGTTTTCACATCGCGCAGGCCGGCTTGGTGGGCCATGTCTTTGATGACTTCGGGGCGAAACCAGCGGTGGCGAAACCGCAACCAAATCACCCAATTGCACCAGTGCGGTTTGGAGACAGTGAGGTAGAGGCGACCTTGCGCTGTCAATCTGTCGGCAAAGCGCCGCATCGCTGCATAGGGATCTTGGAAATGCTCAAGAACATGGGACGCCAGAACAGCATCAAACCGGGTATCTTGCGAGAATTCATCAAACCCGCAATTCAGCAGGTTTGGAGTGATGCCACGTCGCGCAAATTGTGAACTGGCCCTCTTTAGCATGGCTTTGGATGGGTCAATAAGGGTCAGGTCTTTGCTGCCACCCGCATCGACCCATGACAACGCGAAAGTGCCGGTTCCAGTTCCGATATCAAGTACGGGCCCAGATGGCACCACAGCGTTGGTTAGAAACTCGGCGTATGCCCGGGAATATCCCAAGCGTTGAGCCTTATGGTCCCAGGTTTCGGCGGCATGATCGTATGTGGCAGAGGTGTTCATACCACAACATTAAAGGGCCTTCTTGACTGCGCGCTAACGTCGGAATGCCAATGATCGCCGTGAAACTGCCAAACTTTGGTGGCGGGTATGAATGGCCAGAGCCTTCGCAGACTCTGGCCATATGTCTTAGGGGCGTGGTGGGATGTTAGAGGCTTTCGCGACCGCGGGGCGCGCTTTAAAGCGCGCGACATAGTCGACCAAGTTCTTGTGGTCAGACCAATTCAAAGCGTCCTGCGCACCATAGAATTCCAATGCTGCCAACCATGGGGCGATGGCGATATCCGCAATTGAATACTCTCCGGCGATCCACTCTTTCCCGTCCAGTTCTTTTTCCAGAACAGCGAGCAGGCGTTTGCCTTCGGCGACATAGCGTTGCTGGGGGCGTTTATCTTCCCATTCAGATCCGGCGAATTTCCAAAAGAACCCAAGCTGCCCCAGCATGGGCCCCAAGCCGCCCATTTGGAACATAAGCCACTGCGTGATCGTTGCTTTTTCAGTTGCGGTCGCGCCGATTAACTTTCCGGACTTCTCGGCCAGATACAACAGGATCGCGCCGCTTTCGAATAGGCTGACGGGGGTGCCATTTGGGCCATTCGGGTCAATGATTGCGGGGATCTTGTTATTGGGGTTCAAAGAGAGGAACTCGGGGCTTTTGACATCCGAATCCGATAGCGTGACCAAGTGGGCCTCGTAGGGGATGCCCATTTCTTCCAGAGCAATGGATACTTTGACCCCGTTTGGTGTCGGGAATGAATATAGTTGCAAAACATCCGGGTTTTCTGCCGGCCATTTCGCATTTATCGGGAAAGTTGTGAAATCAACCATGTCAACGCCTCCAATCAGGGTAATGGAGGTGACATAGGCTTTTTTCCCCGTAATTATAGGCTTTGTGATGTGCGAAGATGTGCTAACGAGTGTTTGGTGGTGAACAACAAAAAAAATACCGCACGAAACTAAGACAGAGGGAACACGAAACAAATGCTTAGCGAATTTAAAGACTTCATTGCCAAAGGCAATGTTATGGACATGGCCGTTGGTATCATTATCGGCGCAGCCTTTACTGCCATTGTTACGTCCTTGGTGGGCGACCTGATCAACCCGATCATCAGCTTGTTTATGGGTGGTATCGACTTCTCGAACAGCTTTGTGAACTTGGGCGATGGCGAACACACAACAATTGCTGCGGCTGACGAAGCTGGCGCGGCGGTGTTTGCCTATGGCCGCTTCATCATGGCTGTTATCAACTTCCTGATCATCGCGTTTGTTGTGTTCATGCTTGTAAAAGCCGTGAACAAAGCGAAAGGTCCAGAAGAAGAGCCAGCAGCCGAAGAGCCAGCAGGCCCGACACAAGAAGAGCTTTTGGCTGACATCTTGGCGGCACTGAAGAAGTAAGATCTTTGCATTCAACGTTTGAAGGGCCCGCCAGCTTTGGCGGGCCTTTTGCTTTTAGAGCTAGGCTTTCAGCGCGAGTTGTGGGGACAAGACGTCTATGCCCAACGCTTTACCGACCGCGAAGTAGGTCAGATGACCTGCGTGCACATTCAACCCAGCCAGCAAATGCGGATCGTCCTCGCACGCTTGCCGCCAACCTTTGTTGGCCAAGGCCAGCATAAAGGGCATTGTGGCGTTGCCCAAAGCAATGGTCGAGGTTCGCGCAACTGCACCCGGCATGTTGGCCACGCAATAGTGCATGATGCCATCCACGTCATAGATCGGGTCTTCATGCGTCGTTGCGCGCGAAGTTTCAAAGCACCCGCCTTGGTCGATCGCCACATCGACAATCGCAGCCCCCGGTTTCATATCGGACAATTGCGCTTTGCTGACCAATTTGGGTGCCTCTGCGCCAGGGATCAGCACGGCGCCGATGACCATGTCTGCTTGTTCCACCAGTTCTGCGGTATTACCTGCGCTTGCGTAGCTGTTCTTGAAATCCCGCCCAAACGTGTCGTCGAGATAACGCAGACGGGGCAGGGAGCGATCCAGAACGGTGACGTCAGCGCCCATACCTGCAGCGATCCGCGCGGCATGTGTGCCAACAACCCCGCCGCCGATGACCACGACCTTCGCTGGGCCAACACCGGGCACACCGCCCATCAGCACACCGCGTCCACCATTGGCTTTTTGCAGCGTCCACGCACCAACTTGTGGCGCAAGCCGTCCGGCAACTTCGGACATCGGGGCAAGCAGGGGCAAGCCGCCTCTGGCGTCAGTGACAGTTTCATACGCGATGGCGGTACAGCCGCTTGCCAGCAGATCATGCGTTTGGTCCGGGTCCGGGGCAAGGTGCAGATAGGTGAACAGCAATTGCCCTTCGCGCAGCATTTTGCGCTCGCCCGCTTGCGGTTCTTTGACCTTCACGATCATATCTGCGCTCGCAAAAATGTCGGACGCGGTTTCAGCAATCGCGGCACCCGCTGCAACGTAGTCTGCGTCTTCAAAGCCTGCACCGCGACCGGCACCGGATTGGACAGTGACCGTATGGCCGTGTGACACAGCTTCGCGCGCAGCATTTGGCGTTAACCCAACGCGGAATTCCTGAGGTTTGATTTCTGTGGGGCAACCAATGTGCATAAAGATCTCCTTCCTTATTTGACTGTAATATGGAACCAAAGGCGCCGCGTTTCATTCGAAATAACTCTCGCGTTAGCGAATAACTTTGGGATAAACGAGCGTAAGAGAGCCAATATGTGCAAAGGATGTGCGTCCAATGGATTTAGACGAAACAGATCGCCGACTTTTACGGGCGTTGCAGCGCAAAGGGCGCATGTCCAACGGTGAGCTCAGCGAACAGGTTAATTTAAGCCCGTCCGCCTGCCACAGGCGGGTGCAGCGATTGGAAAAAGAAGGCCTGATCCGTGACTATGTGGCTTTGC
Source organism: uncultured Paracoccaceae bacterium (assembly GCA_938038825.1). Classification (GTDB taxonomy): domain Bacteria; phylum Pseudomonadota; class Alphaproteobacteria; order Rhodobacterales; family Rhodobacteraceae; genus Aliishimia. The sequence goes on from CALHST010000308.1 coordinate 10,930, forward strand.
TGAATGCTCGGAAATTAGGTGTCCCGACAACTGTCTTTGTGGAAATTACCTTGCAAGGGCAAACAGACGAGGTTTTGGATTCGTTCGAAAAGGCGGTGTCACGTATCCCGGATGTGCTTGAATGCCATTTGATGGCGGGTACGGCGGACTATCTTTTGAAAGTTGTGGCGGAGGACACAGACGATTTTGCCCGGATCCATCGCAAGCATCTTGCCCGATTGCCGGGGGTGGCACAGATGCAATCCAGCTTTGCCTTGCGCACAGTGTTCAAGACAACCGCGCTGCCTGTCTAAAGGCGAAATGTCTGGCGGTTTACTGGGTTCAGAAAAATCAAACACACAAAGACGGAAAAAGCGAACTCGTAAACCTCCCATTGGCGGTCCAGATCAATCCAGGCACTGAACACGGTCGCAAAAATTGCAAGCAGGCCAATATGCTTTGGGGCAACAGGCACATAAAGAAATTCGCAAAATCTGCGTACCCATGCGAGCCTAGGGTACAACAATGGCAGCACCAACAGATACGCCATGATGACAAGTGCAAGGCCGGTGCCAAAAACAAATTCGGTCAGATGGGTGTCGCCGATAACCAAATTGTGGAAATTGGTTTCGCCCTGAAAGTTGTTGGCTTCGAAAAATTCAGAACTTTGAATGCCAAGAATCCGCTGGCCCCAGGAGATTTCCTCGCCTGCAGCAACAATGAATAGCAACGCGTAAAGACCCAGCAAGACGCGCCCGCGGCCGGAATTGCGCAGGGCCAAGATTGCCAAAACAAGACCTGCTGCAAAAATTAGAATGGCGGTGGCATATTCGATGGGGCCGTCTTCTGTGGCAAAACTGGTCGAAAACGTCTCTGGCCGGAACAGTGCGACCGCCCATGCCGCGATGATCCCGATGGCAAAGATCGCACGGAGTGCCCAAGTCAAAGCAGGATTGTAAAACATGGAATGTCCACTGTTCGAGCCCGGTCAGAAACCGGAACTATATCACACCTAAGAAAAAAGCGCCCCTCCGCAAGGGAAGGGCGCCAATCAAATTAGCACCACCATGTAAAGGATACACTGTGGATTTTGCGATAGTCCGCTCTGTTCAGAGCATCCCTTCGCGTTGTGCTTTTTTGCGAGCCAACTTACGGGCCCGGCGGATCGCTTCGGCTTTCTCGCGCGCTTTTTTCTCGGAGGGTTTCTCGAAATGTTGCTTCAGCTTCATTTCGCGGAACACGCCTTCGCGCTGCAGCTTCTTCTTCAGGGCACGAAGCGCCTGATCGACATTGTTGTCACGAACACTAACCTGCATGTGGTTTTCACCACCTTTCTAGATATGAGTTGCAAGGATTTGCAGGAAGTGGCGCTATAGCAAGCCTGCCCTATATTGTCTAGTATGCAGATCATTGGACCCAGGGGGCACACATGACCGATATCTATGACAGCGTGACAGAGCAGCTTTTGGATGCAGCGCTGCTGCATGTGCCCTTTGACGGGTGGTCTGAGGCCACGTTTAAAGCCGCCCTGTCGGAAAGCGGCATTGATCCGGTGCAGGCGAAATCGGCCTGCCCTCGGGGGGCGGTTGATCTGGCCCTCGCGTTCCATCGGCGCGGTGATTCTGTGATGCTGGCGCGGTTGAAGTCCGACGACCTGTCTGAATTGCGCTATCGCGACAAGATCGCAGCAGCGGTTCGTTTTCGGTTGGAGGCGGTCGCGGACAAAGAAGCGGTGCGCCGTGGCACAACATTGTTCGCGCTGCCGATCTATGCAGCTGACGGTGCCAAGGCGATCTGGGGCACATCCGATCACATTTGGACAGCGCTGGGCGACACATCGGATGACGTGAACTGGTACACGAAACGGGCGACGCTCAGTGGGGTTTATGCCTCGACAGTACTGTTCTGGCTGGGCGATGACAGTGTCGGTCACGAGGCGACGTGGGCATTCCTGGATCGTCGGATTGATGACGTGATGAAGATCGAAAAAATCAAAGCGCAGGTGCGCGAGAACCCTGTTTTAAGTCGTGTGATGTCCGGGCCAAATTGGCTGCTGGGCAAGATCAAAGCCCCGATGAAGATGCCGGACATGGATCTGCCGGGCAGCTGGACTGCGCCACGCGACTAACTGGTGATCCAGAGGGTCAGCAGTGTTGCGATGTGGATGATCGCCACCACAAGGTTGGTTCTCACGACGGGGTTTTGCAGACCGACTGCGGGAACTGTCATCAGTTTATAGAGAATTTGTAGTGAAAATAGGCTGACGCCAAGCGACAGCGCGGCTTCGCTGTAGCCACTGGCCAGTTGGATCAGTCCAAAAACACTGGCGATGGCCAGCGACGTATACAAGCAGACAAGGATGCGACGTCCGTCCGTTGCTGGGCCCAGAAAAGGGTCCATTTGTTCAGGGCGTTGCGCGATGCTGATCAACAGAGGGCCAAGGATCAAGATGTTCACAAGATATGATAGGGTGAGCATGGATGAACCTTTCGGGCTTGTCGCGCCGTGTGCGGGGTTTAGGATGTTTACGAAGCTCTGCTCAGAAAGGATCAATTCACATGGGTGAAAAGATGCGCGTTGTCGAAATTTCCAAACCCGGCGGACCCGAGGTGTTGGTTCCCGCGAGCCGATCAATCCCCGAACCTGCACATGGGCAAGTGGTTCTGAAAGTGGCCTATGCCGGAGTAAACCGACCTGATGCGCTGCAACGGGCAGGCATGTACGCGCCGCCCCCCGGAGCAAGCGATTTGCCGGGGTTAGAAGCCTCGGGTGAGGTTGTGGCTGTTGGCGCGGGCGTCGAGTCTGTTGAGATTGGTGATCAGGTTTGTGCGCTTTTGCCGGGAGGCGGGTACGCGGAGTATGTGGCAACGCCCGCTGCGCATTGCTTGCCAGTGCCGGACGGGTTGGACCTAAAGCAAGCGGCCTGCCTGCCCGAGACGTTTTTCACCGTGTGGTCCAACGTGTTCACCCGAGGTGGTTTGTCTGCAGGGGAGCGTATCTTGGTGCATGGCGGGTCTTCCGGGATCGGTACGACGGCCATTCAATTGGCCAATGCCTTTGGTGCGCGGGTCTTTGCGACGGCTGGATCAGAAGAAAAGTGTCAGGCGTGTGTGGATCTTGGCGCAGAGGCTGCGTGGAACTATCGCGACAGTGACTTTGTTGAGCTGATG
>CALHST010000309.1 GCA_938038825.1 uncultured Paracoccaceae bacterium
ATGAACCGGGGGATTCCGGGGATTACCGACAACCAACGCTCGGGCGATTTCAAAGCCTGCGTCGAGGAAAAAGGTAACTGGACGACGGCTTATGAACACTATGGTGAGTATCAGCGCGAAGGTGGCTTTGAAGGCACGTCACTGATCATGCAGGCTTATCCAGAAGCCAAGATCATCCATAATGCGAACACCGCAATGGCGATGGGCTCGGTTGAGGCGCAAGTGTCACTTGGCAAAGAGAAAGAGATTTTCTCGACAGGTTGGGGTGGCACAGGTCTTGAGCTAGACGCGATCCGTCGTGGTGAACTGGATGCAACGCCTATGCGGATGGGTGATGATGTTGGTGCAGCGACTGCCGAAGCGATCAAAGCCGATCTGGAAGACCGCGCGGGCGACCTGCCTTTGGTCTTCTTGGGGCGGATCACGATCGCACATGACCAGATGTCTGCCGAGGAAATCGACGGGCTTGAAAAAGAAGCCTTCCGCTTTTCAGGCGTAGGCGCTTTGAGCCGATAAACTGTGAAAAGGTGCCGCATGTCGTGCGGCACCTTTTTGAATATTCATGACCCTTAATCGTTAGACAAAACTGTCGCCTGCCCACCTCTCGAATTTGCCGGAAAGACCATCATTTTCAATGTGATATACAAACCGGATCATGCGGGCTTCGGGACATTGGCTTGATGACAAATGTGGCATGATTTTCGGATGGAAAATGGTCTGATCCGGGTGTCGCTGGCACTAAGCTTTTGATAGGTCCGTGCAATTGCGGCGTATTTTGTCATGCAGAAACACGGTATGACCTTAGACAACCACCAAACAATTCGGGGTCTTGACCCAGCCCCTCCCAGAAACACAGATAAAACGCCATTTTGGGGCGTGCGGCGCATAAAGTAAGGAGAGAGCCATGTTCGGAGAGATTGAAGGAACCGGATTTGAAGTTCTGGACGCGGAATTTGAAGGCTGTTTCGTGGGGCACGCCAGAGTAGAGAGACTGTGGACAGGTGCGCGCTGGTCCGAAGGCCCGGTTTGGTTTGCGGCGGGGCAGTATTTTTTGTGGTCCGACATTCCGAATAACCGCATTTTGCGGTTTGATGATACGGATGGCTCTGTATCCACGTTTCGCCAACCATCTAACAATTCGAATGGCCATACAGTCGACCGCCAGGGGCGCCTGATCTCGTGCGAGCATTTGACCCGGCGTGTAACCCGAACAGAACTCAACGGATCTATCACTGTGATTGCAGACACCTATGACGGAAAACGCCTCAATTCACCCAATGATGTCGTTGTTAAATCTGATGGCTCCATTTGGTTCACCGATCCGTCTTACGGGATTCTGATGGATTACGAAGGAGAGCGGGCCGACAGTGAAATCGGCGCGTGCCATGTGTACCGGGTCGACCCTAATGGCGCTATTCAGATCGTCGCAGATGACTATGTCAAACCAAATGGGTTGGCCTTTTCCCCGGATGAAAGCGTTCTGTATATCGCGGATACGGGCATCACCCATGATCCCGACGGACCCAAACACATTAGACGGCATACGGTTAATCCCGACAACACGCTTGGCGGTGGCGACGTTTTTGCCACTTGTACAGAGGGGCTGTTTGACGGGTTTCGCGTGGATCTTGATGGCCGTATCTGGAGCTCTGCAGCAGACGGAGTGCATTGCCTCAACACAGAGGGCAAGCTGATCGGCAAAATTCACATCCCCGAATTGGTCGGTAATGTGTGTTTCGGGGGGGCAAAGTTGAACCGCCTGTTTATCTGCGGCACAACTTCGCTGTACTCTGTGTTTTTGAACGTGAACGGCGTGTCACCCGTTTAGATGTTGCCCTAACCACGGTCCGTGATGGCTGCCATCGCGGTCCGTCCGCTCAAAGCTGTGTGCGCCGAAATAATCCCGTTGGGCCTGCAACATGTTTGCAGTCGTGCGTGCGCTGGTCATGGTATCAAAATACGCCAATGCCGACGTCAGCGCCGGGACAGGCTGACCCACTGACAATGCCGCCAATGCTGTTTTGCGCAACCCGGCCATGTTTTGATCCAGTATGGCTTTGAAATACGGCGACAAAGCCAAATTCCTGTTCGGGTCATCGCTTAGGGCTGATGCCATATCATTCAACATGGCAGAGCGTATGATACAGCCTTCCCGCCAAACCTTTGCGATCTCACTCATGGGCAATGCCCAATTGTTGTCGTCATTGGCCTTGTTCAGCAATGCAAAGCCCTGAGCATAACACAGAACTTTTCCCGCGATCAGTGCCTGTTCAAGATCGTCTTGGCTGACCGCATCGGCTGACATTGTCCGGGGAGTGGGGGCAAATGTCCGACTTGCTTCAAGCCGCAGATCCCGATTGGCGGACAGGTTGCGTGCGAAAACGGCGGCCTCGATCACGGGAACCGCGGCGCCCAGCATCTGGCCTTCAATGACAGTCCAGCGCCCGGTGCCTTTTTGGCCGGCGCGATCCAGAATGATGTCTAAAACAGGCGTTCCCGTGTCAGGATCTATTGCCGCCCCGACTTTCCCAGAAATCTCGATCAGATAGCTTTGCAGGGCCCCGGTGTTCCATCTCTCAAAAACCTGTCCGCATGCGGGGGCGTCCATACCCAACCCATCCCGCATAATCCCGTAAATCTCGGCAATCAGCTGCATGTCCGCATATTCAATCCCGTTGTGAACGGTTTTAACAAAGTGGCCCGCGCCACCCGCGCCCATATTGGTTGCGCAGGGGGTGTCATCATATTTGGCGGATATTGCTTCCAGAATGTGGCTCACGCGATCCCAACTTCCAGGAGTCCCACCACCCATGATCGACGGGCCAAATCGCGCACCTTCTGCACCGCCAGACACACCGATGCCCAGATACGGAAACCCTGAGTCATTTGCGTCTTTCGTTCGGAGTTCTGTGTCGTGAAAATTCGCATTGCCTGCGTCGATGATCATATCGTCATCATCCAAAAGAGGCCTTAGGGCCGCGATCTGCCGATCAACGACGTCGCCCGCCGGAACCATCAAAATGATGTTGCGCGGCTTTTCAATC
>CALHST010000310.1 GCA_938038825.1 uncultured Paracoccaceae bacterium
ACAAGCGTTGGGACCAATGGCTTTGTCCAATTTGGATTTGGTGGCGTGATCGCCGAACGCCTTGTCGAAGCTGGTTTGCCAGCTGCGCGCCCCGAGACGTATCGCTTCACTGGGGAATACGCGGGGATCCGTATTGGACGCTCTGACAGCTCTCAAACCATCAACACTGTGACTGGCACTGCACTGCTGGACGTTGATATCCTGGATCTGGATGGCACGGGCGCGATCACTGGGGTTGTCGGAAACCGGTCGATTTTCAACCTGCAAGGTGTGTTGCAAGGCACTGCCGAAGACTTCATCAGCCTTGGGACAACCTCTGTGGATACGGCAGACGCCACGATCAACCCGGGATCCGCCACGTCAGTGGAAAACGGGATTTCGCAAGCGACCGGCCAATGGTCGGGGCTTTTCGCTGGGCCCAATGGTGAGGAAATCGCCGGGGTTCTGGTTGTCGAAGGATCCGCGACCACAAACGAAGAAGCAGCACTGGGAACCGGGGCAACCATTCGGGAACAAGGTGCGTTTATCGTTGTGAACACCAACCCGTAACCGGTGTTTCGCTTACACAAGCAAATCGTTTTCGCATGTGCCGTCGCCCTTTTCGGAGCGACGGCATCTGCACAAACGACGGTCGATATTCCGACAGCGCGAAAACTGACCAGTGAATTGTTGGTGCGCGGCCAACCTGCCGCCGCACGGGAAATTGTGCTGAAACTGCTGACACGCTCCCCGAATGATCCCGAATTGCTGATCAACCTGTCTCGCGCGGACCGCAGTCTTGGCAACCAAGACTCGTCGATACATGCGGGTCGCAAAGCGTTCAGACATGCAGATTCGCAACTGTTGAAATTCCTTGCTGCCCGCACCACCGCGCAGGCCTTGTCCAGTGCAGGCCATCGCACGCGTGCACAAATTTGGCTGCGACGCGCTGGCGCGCTTGCACCAAACGCACAAGCCGAAGCAATTGTCCGCAGCGAATACAGACATGTCCGTGCACGTAATCCGTTGTCATTCTCATTGGCAGCCACTGCCGCGCCCTCCAACAATATCAACGACGCACCGAAAACGAACAGACTGGTTCTTGGACCCTTTGTTGGAATCAATCCCACTGCCCTTCCGATCTCGGGCGTTGAAAGCACATTATCGGCCAGCGCAACTCTGCGTTTCCCGCCAACCGAAAAAACCACGCAATCTGTGACTCTGTCGTACTTCGGAAGGCGTGTGCGTTTGGGTAGCGAAGCAGCGGAGATCAATCCTGATCTCAGCAACGCAGACTTTCGATTTGATCGCATTCAATTGGGATGGTCAGGGCGTTTTCGTCAAAGCGCTGACAGTGGTATCTTTGATTTGGGCATTCAGGTCTTCAATGATGAAAGTGGTGGCGAGCATTTTCAGAACGGGGTCGCAGGACAACTGGGCTATACGTTTCGGATAAAAGAACGCCAATCTTTGCGAATTGGCACTGCAATTGATCTTCTTGATAGGACCGATTTGCCCAACAGATCATCCCAAACGCTGCGCTTACAGGCGGATTGGTCTGTTATATTGCGCAACAATGACAGGTTGGCGGTTCAAGCGGTACTTGCAGACACTGGCAGTGACAGCGCGTCCGTTGCGCATGATGCAAAGTCGATTCGACTGACATACGCCTTTGGCAAGCCTGTTCGTTCCACCTTCTTTGCAGTGTCGTCAGAGTTGCGCAGTGCTGAGTTCGACGATACCGCTTTCAGTTTTTTGGACATTCGTGAGGATGACCGTCTGACCATCAGTGCTTCGGCCACCTTTACGGCCTTGGACATTTATGGGTTTGCCCCCGTTTTGGAACTGCGCCACGAACGCAACCGATCCAACATCACGTCATTTGATAGCGAATCTACACAAATTGGTTTCTCGCTGCGTTCGACGTACTGATCCCCTGTTCATCAGAAAAGTGCGTGCTACACTCTTCTTCAAGTGAAGGAGATCCATATGCCACTGAAATATCTGCACACAATGGTTCGCGTCAAAGATCTTGAGGCATCCATGAAGTTTTATGAACTGTTGGGTATGAAAGAAACACGCCGGTACGACAACGAAGGCGGTCGTTTTTCATTGGTATTTATGGCGCCCCCAGGCCAAGAAGACTGCCCCGTCGAATTGACCTATAACTGGGACGGTGACGATGCGTTGCCATCAGACAGTCGGCATTTCGGACATTTGGCCTATTCAGTGCCCAACATTTACGAGACCTGCCAATTTCTGCAAGACAACGGTGTAACGATCAATCGTCCCCCGCGCGACGGGCGTATGGCGTTTGTGCGCAGCCCCGACAATATTTCGATCGAGTTATTGCAGGATGGTGATGCGCTAGAACCCGCAGAACCGTGGACCAGCATGGAAAATTCAGGGCATTGGTAAGAGGATTAACATGTCTTGCGGCGATTGTGGGGCTTGCAAGCCCTGCAGCTGCTGACTGCCGTTTGGCGCTTGTTCTTGCGCTGGATGTGTCGTCTTCTGTCGACGCCGAAGAAGATGCCTTGCAGCGGGGCGGCTTGGCATCGGCCTTGTTGTCGCCTGAAGTTCAACGGGCTTTTTTTTCGTCAGATCAACATGTTGCCTTGACGGTATTTGAATGGTCCGGGCGGTATAACCAAGAAATTCTGTTGGATTGGGTGTTGATCGACACTCCTGGTGCACTGGATCTTGCCGCCCAAAAAATTGATGGATCAAAACGCAGCCATAATGAGTTCCCGACAGCCATGGGGCATGCTTTGGGCTATGCAGCGGGCCTGCTAGAGAAAGCCCCTGCCTGCCTTTTCAAGACAATTGATATGGCAGGAGACGGCAGCAACAATGAAGGGTTCCCGCCGCGCACGGCCTATGGCGAATTTCCATTCGACGGTGTCACGGTAAACGGGTTGGTGGTCAATGCTGCGGAATTTGAAAGCGAAACGCAGCTTATTCAGTTCTATCAACAAGAAGTCTTGCTGGGGCCCGGCGCTTTTTTGGAAGTTGCACAGGGGTTTGAAGATTATGAACGCGCGATGCGACGAAAGTTGGAACGAGAAGTGCGCCCGCCCACGATTGGGTTCTTGGATCGTGCGGACACTCTGCAGCCAGGATAACAGACGTGTATTGAACTGTCGTCATCGCTACAGGATCTGTGGCTGCATCCATCCTGCATTGGTTTTTGCGATTTACCTTTTGTCTAATGCGGCGCCCGGATCTGCGCAGACACAGGGTTGCCGTCAAGCACTGGCTTTGGGTTTGGACGTGTCCGGTTCGGTCGACACTCTGGAATACCGGTTGCAACTTGATGGGTTGGCAGCGGCTTTGGGCACCCCACGTGTTCGATCTGCCTTGTTATCTGCGCCAGATACCCCAGTGGAGATTCTGGTTTATGAATGGAGCGGAACCTCTGACCAACATATTTTGGTCAATTGGACCCCTATTCGCACAGCCGACGAGATCACAGCGTTGCAATCCCTGCTCGCATCATCCCAGCGCCGTGCTGCAAGTCCAGCAACGGCTTTGGGCAATGCCATGCTTACCGGGTTCAAGGTTCTGAATGCCCGTTCCGATTGCTGGGTGCGTACTTTGGACATTTCCGGCGATGGCAAATCCAATAGCGGCCCCGAACCCCGAGACATGAAAACGCAGTTTGAACGGGCGAAGATTAACGTAAATGCGTTGGTTGTCGGCGTCGACTCCCCTGGGATAGGAGACCTTCGGCAAGAGGAAATTGGCGAACTGGCCGCCTATTTCCAGACCAATGTCATCACCGGTCCAGACGCCTTTGTGCAGACCGCACTTGGATACGAAGACTACGCAAATGCAATGGCGCGCAAGCTTGAAAGGGAGCTAAAGGGGTTGGTGGTGTCAGGACTGCCTGTTGACCTGCCGCTTTTATCAAGCACCTTTGCCCCTTTAGATCATCAGTAAATATAGCGAATTTGATCGGTCCAATACCGTTCCATCCGACGCAGCATCGTTGTAATTTCTTCGATGCCCGCGTTATCGATGATTTCCTTTTGCACCAAACCTTCTGCGTGCCGCTCGAACAGGTCTGTGACAGTATCGCGAATTTGGCGACCTTGTTCCGTCAATCGAACCCGCACTGATCGGCGATCAATTTCGCAACGTTGATGGTGCATATACCCCATCTCAACCAGCTTCTTCAGGTTATAGGATACATTGCTGCCTTGATAGTAACCGCGGCTTTTCAATTCCCCCGCGGTCACTTCGTTCTCGCCGATGTTGAACAACAACAGGGCTTGAACTGAATTGATCTCAAGCACGCCAACGCGCTCGAACTCATCTTTTATGACGTCCAAAAGAAGGCGGTGCAAACGCTCGACCAATGATAGGGCTTCAAGATAGCTAATCATGAAGCCTTTCGGGCCTGACTGCACCTCTACCGGGTGACGCATATCCATGTGATGTCTCCGACTCAATCTGCTCTTGGGACGCAATTTGATCTGTAATCGGAAACATAACGTTAAATTCGATCAGCTGTTGAGGAGTGTTCGCTTCACTTTTGATATTAAAGCAGAAAACGCACTTGGTGCTGGCACTTGATCGGTCACCCACTGATACAGATCATGATCGTTTTCATGTAATAGCGCCTCGTATGTATCGAGTTCTTCGTCGGTCAGACCCGCCAATTCCATTTCCGAAAATTTCGTTAAAATGATGTCCATTTCTTTGATACCGCGACGAATTGATCGCATGTGGAGCCTTTTCAGCCGCACGTCACGAGGTTCAGTCATGGGATGCTTCCGACGCCATTGCGCGCAGTCTTTTTTCGATGCGCCCAATCTGCTCGACCTTTGCCTTTAGATCCGTTCGCAGGACCCGCAATTCGGAAAGCAACGACATCAAGTCGCTGTCTTGCGATCCAACATCCGGTCCATCAATGCCATCGCCATCCCCGGTGATCAGCCAAGACATCGACACACCCAGAATGCCTGACATCATAGACAAACGATTAGCGCGCGGTTCGGCGACATCGTCTTCCCACTTGCGAATGGTCGATGTTTTGACGCCTAAGCGTTTCGCAAAACTCTCCTGGGACATACCAGACGCCTCGCGCCCTGCCGCCAAACGGTCCCCAAACGTCGCGACATCTGCGTCATACCAAGTGTCCGTTTCTGCATCCATGTCATGTTCCTTCCAAAATAGCGTTGCTCTGCCTCGCCCACAGGCCTAAGGAGGCAAGCGCATCATTAACACAGAGTTGGTCCAATGGAATTGCTGTCTAAGACACTCGCCCGCGTCAAACCGTCCCCTACCATCGCCGTGACGAACAAAGCCGCCGAATTGAAACGTGCGGGGCGCGACGTAATTGGCTTAGGAGCCGGGGAACCGGATTTCGACACGCCGCAAAATATCAAAGACGCGGCTGTGAAAGCGATTGCCGAAGGTAAAACGAAATATACGGGCGTCGATGGCATCCCCGAGCTGAAAGAGGCGATCTGCGCCAAATTCAAACGCGACAACAATCTGGAATATACACCCGCACAAGTCTCGGTCTCGGGCGGCGGTAAACAGGTGCTGTATAACGCACTGATGGCCACGCTGAACGACGGCGACGAGGTCGTGATCCCGGCACCCTACTGGGTCAGCTATCCCGATATGGTTCTGTTGGCCGGTGGCACACCCGTAATCGCACAAGCCAGCGTTCAGACAGGATACAAACTGACCGCGGATCAATTGGAAGAGGCCATCACGCCAAAGACAAAATGGCTGATCTTTAACTCGCCGTCCAATCCCACCGGCGCGGGTTACACATGGGACGAACTGAAAGAAATCACCGACGTGCTGATGCGCCACCCGCATGTGTGGGTGATGACAGACGACATGTATGAACACCTGTTTTACGACGATTTCAAATTCTGCACCCCGGCCGAAGTAGAACCACGCCTGTATGACCGTACGCTGACGGTGAACGGCGTGTCCAAAGCCTATGCCATGACAGGCTGGCGGATTGGCTACGCAGCGGGTCCGGTCGAATTGATCGCGGCCATGCGCAAAGTGCAATCCCAGTCGACCTCTAACCCCTGCTCTATCAGCCAGTGGGCCGCTGTCGAAGCGCTGAACGGCACGCAAGAGTTCCTGGAACCCAACAACACACTGTTCGCACGGCGTCGCGATCTGGTGGTCTCGATGCTCAACGAGATTGACGGAATGAATTGCCCCGTTCCCGAAGGGGCGTTTTATGTCTACCCTTCCATTTCTGGGCTCATCGGAAAAACATCCGCTGCCGGGACAAAAATTACTGATGACGAGACTTTTGCCACAGCTTTGTTAGATGAAACCGGCGTTGCCGTCGTCTTCGGCGCCGCCTTCGGGCTTTCGCCGAACTTCCGTGTCAGCTACGCTACGTCGGACGAGGCTTTGAAAGAGGCCTGCACCCGCATTCAAAATTTCTGCGCGGGGATGACTTAAAGCGAGGGAGACAATGGTCGCAGAGCTTCCAGACTACTATTTTCGTGTCCGTGAAAACGGAGCCATTGTGTTCCGCGTGGACACGGAAAATCGTCAAAGACGCATCGAAATGGATCAAATCGCCGTTGTGAACATCCGCAATGGGGAAATAAAACCCCACGGAGATCGCACCCTGAGTGATATGGATCTGGCAGAAATTAAATCCTGGATGACCACACGCAGCGAAGTGCTGGCTTATCGCGATATTGACGACATCAATCGGGCCGTCGATCATTTAAACCTGACCGCGCAGTGGGCTCAATCGCGTGCCACAGATGCGCAGCTTGAGGCTGTGACGGACACGCTGTTATTGGCCATGCATGATCTGCGGTCTGTGCTGGTGCGCAAAAAAGCGGATCGCCGGACGAAACAAGACTAAGTCAACAAGCGCGGCAAAACCCCAGACCAAAAGCGCCAAGCCAGCAAAATGGCGGCGCTGGCCAATCCTGTGACCAATCCCGCCCAGATGCCCACGGCTCCCCAGCCCAGCACAAAGCCAAACAGGTAAGAACTGGACATGCCAATCACCCAATAGCTGAACCCAGCCATTATCATTGGGATCGTGGTATCTTGAACCCCACGCAAGAGCCCCAGCGCAATGACCTGCGCCCCATCTACCAATTGGAACAAAGCGGCCATGGCCAACAAGCTGGCCCCAAGCAGCAGAATCTCGGCGCGCGCCGGTTCATCCGAACTCATGAAGACCGCGATCAGTGGGTTCGGGACACTTAAAAACAGAATGATTGTGAGACAAGAAAACAGCAGCGACATCACGAATGCGGTGCGGGCACCCCGTGCCAAATGCTCAATATCCTTGCGCCCCAGTGCATTCCCTGCCCGAACCGTGGTCGCGTTGGACAAGCCCATATGGACCATGAACGTAATCGTCGCGAGCTGTAGAACAATGCCATGCGCCGCCAAAGGCACTGTTCCCAACCACCCCATCATGATCGCAGTTGCTGTGAACAGTCCAACCTCGCTGAGCGTGGTCAGTCCGATTGGCCAACCTAAGGAAAAGACCTTTGCCATCATCTGGCCATCTATCTTCCATAAGCGACGGAACAGATCGTGTTGCGGCAAAACAATCAGCGCATATAAGATCACACCACCCAGCGTAAATATCTGCGTCACCAAAGACGCGACTGCCGCCCCGCGCAAACCCAGCTCTGGCGCGCCCCAATTGCCAAAGATAAAGACCCAATTGAATACCGCGTTGACCACGGCCGAGGCCAAGATGATCCATAAGACCGGCTGCGTTCTCTGAAGCGCTGCAAGATAGGACTTGATCACCATAACACCCAGCGCCGGTATGATCCCCCATCCCGCAATACGCAGATAGTCTGCAGCCCCTTGTGCGACCACTTCACCTTGGCCCAGCTGGCGTAAAATCGGTTCCGAGAACACCATGAACGGCATCGCCAAAAGCGCAAAAGCCATTGATAGCCAAAGCCCCATGCGAGTCGCCCGGCGCAAACCAACCTGATCTCCCTCGGCCTCGTAAGCCGCGACCATTGGCATGACCGCCCATGCGAACCCTGATCCCATCAGAAAAAACACATAAAAATACGTACCACCCAACGTGATCGACGCCAAGGCTTCCACGCCATACCACCCCAGCATCACTGTGTCTGTGATGCCGATGGCGGCCTGACCAAGATGCCCGCCGATGAGGGGCAAACCCAGCACCAAAAGCGCTTTGACATGACCTGGATAAGACATGGTGGATTGTAGGGAATTCATGACGGTCATGGGACACACCTACGCCTGCGGCGCCATTTAGAAAAGAGGGGGAATCCGCAATTTCAGCACCTGAACGCAGGCCTCTGTGCCCGACCGAACACGACATTGGGGCTTTGCCCCCGCCCTTGCAGGGCTCCCCCAGGATATTTCACAGCAAAAAGAAAAGAGGAGCAGCCAAAACCTGACGCTCCTCTCAGAAGATCACTCTTCTCTTTGCACGGCCATCGGCGTCCCCGCCTGTACCGCAAACTCAATAAAGCGACAAAATGTAAACAAATCCTTTTCTTTTTGCCGAAAATATCCCGGAGCGCGAGGCAGCGCCTCGCAAACGCGCCGCAAGGCGCAAAATATGGCGTGCGCTCTTTGCGCGCCTTTTCAAAACGGTATCACTCTTGAATTCAACTCCGAAAATCGCGATGTGTTGAACATAAAACCCGGAGACACCATGGCCCTTCCTGTCAAAGATCAACTAAAATACTGGGGCATCGCCGCTGCGGTATTCTTTGTGATTTTGTGGTTTTTAGGAAATGTCCTGCTTCCCTTTGTTTTGGGCGCTGCAATTGCCTATTTTCTCGATCCCGTCGCAGACCGCCTTGAACGCGTTGGCATGTCCCGCGTTGCGGCAACGGCCATCATCACATTGTGCGCCATCCTTGTTTTTGTCGTAATGGCCCTTTTGGTTATCCCAACATTGATCGAGCAAGCCTTGCAATTGTTCAACATCGCACCACAGCTTGCGCGTGACTTGTCCGGTTTTCTCACGGAACGCTTCCCGTCAATCCTTGAAGAAGGCTCCACGTTGCGGACGTCTTTGCAAAAAGTCGGCGAAACCGTTCAAGCGCGCGGTGGGGAGCTGTTGAATTCCGTCTTGTCATCCGCCGCGTCCATATTGAACTTGATGGTCTTGTTCATCATCGCGCCCGTGGTTTCCGTTTACCTTCTTCTGGATTGGGACCGAATGATCGCGCGCTTTGATGATCTCTTGCCGCGTGACCACGCCCCCGTCATCAGGCGACTTGCGGGCGAGGTCGACTCGACCCTAGCAGCATTCATTCGCGGAATGGGGACCGTCTGTCTGGTTCTTGGCACATACTATGCTGTGGCCTTGATGATTGTCGGTTTGCAATTCGGGCTTGTCGTTGGGTTCATTGCTGGTCTGGTCACGTTCATTCCATACCTCGGGGCGTTGATTGGGGGCGCTTTGGCCATTGGTCTGGCCCTTTTCCAATTTTGGGGAGACTGGCTTTATATCGGGATCGTGGTTGCGATCTTTGCCTTTGGACAGATCATGGAGGGCAATATCCTGACCCCGAAAATGGTCGGAGAATCCGTTGGATTGCATCCGGTCTGGTTGCTACTGGCCTTATCTGTCTTTGGGGCGATGTTTGGCTTTATCGGCATGCTTGTCGCTGTGCCAATGGCCGCTTCTATCGGGGTGTTTGCACGTTTCTTCGTAGCTGAGATTTATCAAGACAGTTTGCTGTACAAGGGGCTCGCGGGGCGGGATTCCGATTAATGGCACAACAGCTTGGATTGAACTTACCCGGCAAAACGGCGCTGGGGCGCCATGACTTCTTGGTGGCGCCGTCCAACGCATTGGCTGTGGCCCTCATAGACTCCTGGCCACATTGGCAAGCTGGAAAGCTTGTCCTGACGGGGCCGCCCAGTTCTGGAAAGACACATTTGACTCATGTTTGGGCCAGTGGATCACACGCAACGGTTATTCCAGCAACAGATGTTTTGGATACGGATGTCCCACATTTGGCCTCTGGCCCGGTCGCAGTTGAAGACGTTACAGATGTCGCCGGGGATCACGCCACAGAAACCGCTTTGTTCCACCTACATAATTTGGTTTTGGCCAACGGGCACAGTTTGTTGTTCACCGGTCGAACCACATTGCCCGCCTGGCCGTTGATCTTGCCCGATCTGAAAAGTCGTCTTCAAGGGGCCGCTGTCGCAGAATTAGCCCCCCCCGATGATAGTTTGTTATCAGCAGTCCTTGCCAAGCAATTCAACGACTTTCAAATCATGCCCAAACCCGATGTGATCCCCTATTTGGTCGGCCATATGGATCGTTCTTTTGCTGCCGCGCGGCGCATTGTCGAAGACCTGAACCGGGAAAGTCTCGCACGCAAGAAACCCATAACGCGACCGATGGCTGCGCAAGTGCTGGACAAACCTTTGTAAAATAGAGGAACATGTCATTCTTCCGTCACAGCTCGCGCGTATTGCATTTTCATGACCGTTACAGATTTTTTAAACTCCGAATTCCCCCCCGCCCAAGAGCGCCCCAATCTTGATCTCTCGGGGCCGGGTCGGTTCTGGAACCGTGAACTCAGCTGGCTGAGCTTCAATTGGCGTGTGTTGGAAGAGGCCGAGAACCACAAAGTTCCGTTGTTGGAACGCATGCGGTTTTTGTCGATATCTGCCAACAACCTTGATGAATTTTACACTGTACGCGTGGCAGGACTGCGGGAATTGGCCCATGCGGGCAACACAACACCTGCTGCAGATGGGCTTACACCAGCCGAGCAACTCAAGCGCATCAACGAAGAAGCGCAAGGCTTGTTAGAACATCAGCAAGCCGTCTTGCGCACGCTGACCGCCGAAATGCGCATGGCGGGCATCACCTTACTTGCCAGAGATAAGTTAACAGATGAAGATGTCGCGTTTTTGGAAGATGTGTTCCTGAACCGCGTTTTCCCGGTCTTGTCGCCGTTGGCCATTGACCCCGCGCACCCCTTTCCGTTCATCCCGAACCTTGGCTACAGCCTGGCTTTGCAACTGCAGCGGCGCAAAGACAAACGCAGCCTGCAGGCCCTGTTGCCAATCCCGGCCCAGATTGATCGGTTTATATCCCTGCCCGCCCCCAACGGGGAAACGCGGTTTGTATCCCTGGAAGATGTTTTGCTTCTTAAGATCGGAACCTTGTTTCCCGGCTATCGCCTGAAATCTCACTTCCTGTTCCGGGTGTTGCGCGACAGCGACCTAGAGGTCGAGGACGAAGCCGAAGATCTGGTTCGCGAATTTGAAGTGGCCCTCAAGCGGCGGCGGCGCGGGGAAGTCGTGCGCATGACCCTGTCTGCGGGCGCCCCAGAGGGGCTGAAGAACGTCGTGATGCGAGAGTTGGGTGCAGGACCTGACGAGTTATTCGAAATGGATGGCATGATTGGATTGTCTGATCTGTCTGAATTGGTCATCGACTCGC
The DNA here is from genome assembly GCA_938038825.1 of uncultured Paracoccaceae bacterium. Lineage (GTDB taxonomy): Bacteria > Pseudomonadota > Alphaproteobacteria > Rhodobacterales > Rhodobacteraceae > Aliishimia. The sequence continues at coordinate 11,414 of CALHST010000310.1, forward strand.
GCCCTGACCTTTTGTGGCCCAATTTCACGCCCCGCGTACCAGAACGCATTACGGATTTCGAAGGTGATATGTTTGCGGCCATTCGCCAAAAAGACATGCTGCTGCATCACCCCTACGAGACCTTCGATATGGTCGTTCGGTTTCTGCAACAAGCAGCGCGGGATCCGAATGTGGTTGCGATCAAGCAGACCCTGTACCGAACATCCGAAGACAGCCCCATTGTGAGTGCGCTGTGCGAAGCTGCAGAAGACGGGAAATCTGTCACCGCTTTGGTCGAGCTTAAAGCGCGCTTTGACGAAGCCGCAAACATTCGCCAATCGCGCCGTCTGGAACGCGCAGGGGCGCATGTGGTTTATGGGTTTATCGATCTGAAAACGCACGCAAAAATTTCAACCGTTGTGCGCCGCGAAGGGGACGCCTTGGTCACCTATACCCACTATGGCACAGGAAACTATCACCCGATCACGGCGCGCATCTATACAGATTTGTCCCTGTTCACATGTGATACAGGCTTGGGCCGTGACGCCACCAAAGTGTTCAACTATCTGTCTGGATATGCCCAACCAGAAACGCTGGAAAATCTGGCAATTTCACCCATTGGGCTAAAAAAACGTTTGCTGCAGATGATCAACGCCGAGGCTGAGCACGCGCGCAATGGCCGCCCCGCGCAAATTTGGGCCAAAATGAATTCCCTTGTCGAGGCTGAGGTTATTGATGCGCTGTACGGGGCCAGCCAAGCAGGCGTTCAGATCTCGTTGGTGATCCGGGGGATCTGTGGTTTGCGCCCGGGCATTGTGGGTCTTAGCGAGAATATCCGCGTTAAATCTGTGGTGGGCAGGTTCCTGGAGCATTCCCGTATTGTGTGCTTTGGCAACGGCAAAGGTTTGCCACACAAAAAAGCGCGTGTTTTTATCTCGTCTGCAGATTGGATGGGACGAAATTTAACACGTCGTGTCGAAACACTGGTTGAAATCAAGAACGATACCGTCAAAGCGCAGATAGTCAGTCAAATCATGGCTGCCAACCTTGCGGATGTGGCACAAAGTTGGGTGATGACTCCGGACGGGGGATTTGCCCGTCCAGACATCGAACCCGGCACATTCGTGTTCTCTTGCCACAAGTTTTTCATGGAAAATCCATCCCTGTCCGGTCGCGGCTCTGCCGGGGATGCGGATGTCCCTCAGCTGACACACACAGACGACGCCCCCAAATTGGCAGCTTCTTAACCGTTCCGCTTTACAGAGTGTCGTATCACCCATGTTGATACAGGAACTGCCATGGCCAAATTTCTTGTTGCGCAACTGCTCTTATGTGCGGCGTTGTGTGGATGTGCCAATCAAAGCCCCCCAATCAGCAGTCCCTGGCAGAACCAAAATTTGGAAATTCTTGCCGCTGTTGTGACCCGGCCCTTAGATTCTTCGATCAAACTGTCGATCAACGGTGAACCAGTTATCAATGGCACAACCGAAGTTGGGGCGGGTAGCGCACAGAATTTCATGGGAAATTGGCGCGGGAACCGTGTTTTGGCGCGATTTTCGCGACAACAATCTGTGTTTTCATCGGCATCGCGGATCGATGTGTTCATCAATGGCAATCTGGTCGAAACCGTCCGGCTTTGACACCATTTACGACCATTGACCCTGTCCTATGACTTGCGCCATGGTGGCCGCGGCTGCGGGGGTTTGGCGTAACAATGGACATCCTTAATGATCAGGTAGATCAAGACGGCGGCCTATTCGGACGCCCGATTTTCGAAGACCCCTCGGCGCGCGCATTGGAACGTGTGGGCGTTGTGGACGTTGGATCGAACTCTGTCCGAATGGTTGTGTTTGATGGGGCCGCGCGAAGTCCGGCCTATTTTTACAACGAAAAAATCATGTGTGCGTTGGGTGCCGGATTGGGACAAACGGGCATCTTAAACCCCGAAGGGCGTGCGCGCGCGCTGTCGGCATTGCACCGTTTCAAGGCCTTATCAGAAGGCATGGGATTGCCCCCGCTGACCATTGTCGCCACAGCGGCGGTTCGCGACGCACGCGACGGTCCCGAATTTTGCGCCCAGGTTCAAGCGGAAACCGGTTTGAAGATCTGGGTCATTGACGGCGAGGAAGAGGCACGCCTGTCGGCCCAAGGCGTGTTGCTGGGCTGGCCCGGATCTTATGGGTTGGTTTGCGATATTGGCGGTTCTTCGATGGAATTCGCCGAGATTTCGGATGGGCGGGTTGGGGCCCGGGTCACCTCTGCATTGGGGCCCTTAAAACTGCGAGACTTGAAGGGCGGCAAAAAGGCCCGAAAAGCGCATATCAAAGACACCGTTCAAGCCCTGCACACCAAGATGGGTGCGCAACGGGACCGGCTGTTCCTTGTTGGGGGGTCATGGCGCGCCATTGCGCGGATCGACATGCTGCGGCGCGAATATCCCCTGCACGTCCTGCATGAATACCGGATGAGCCCTGCTGCCGTGCGTGCCACAGCGAAGTTCATTGAAGACAGCAAAATCGAAGATCTGCGCAAGGCAACTGGCATTTCTTCTGCCCGTATGGACCTTGTTCCAATTGCTTCAGAAGTGTTGGCTCGGGTGGTTCGGGTCTTCAAACCTCAGGATATCGCGGTCTCGTCTTATGGGATTCGCGAAGGGATGTTGTATGAACAAATGCCACAGCGGTTGCGCGACCGTGACCCTTTGATCGAAGCATGCCGATTTGCTGAAGCCAAAGATGCCCGCATTCGGGGGTTTGGCAAACAGCTTTACAATTTCATCCAACCGATCATGCGTAAAAGCCCGGAAGCGCGCCAACGCATCGCGAAAGCGGCGTGTTTACTGCATGACGTCAGTTGGCGCGCGCATCCCGATTATCGGGCTGAGGTCTGTTTTGACAACGCAACGCGGGCCAATCTGGGCGGCCTTAAACATTCCGAGCGTGTGTATCTGGGGTTGGCCTTACTGCACCGGTATTCCAACTCGCGCGAAGGGACGCGTTTTGAACATCTGTATGATCTGCTGAATCCAGATCTGCAAAAAGAAGCAGAAGTTCTAGGAAAAGCCATGCGATTTGGGGCCATGTTGTGGATGCAAAGTTCGGATCAACTGGGACAATTCAATTGGCAGCCCAACAAACGCCATCTCGAACTGCGCTTGTCCCAAGATATGGCACCGTTATTTGGCGAAGTGGCTCAGGCCCGGCTGCAATCGCTTGCCGCGTCTTTGGACGCAAGTCTGGCTGTGAAGCTGGGCGGCAAAACACTCAAAACGTGACGATCACAAATCAATTGCGCCGTCATCTTCCGGCTTCGGGTCTTTGCGGCGAATAATGATATCCCCGTTCGGCAAAATCTCGGGCGGGTGGTACAAGGACCAGTCTTTCACTTGCTCAAACAAATCCACCAACGCAGGGCCCATTTCCTGCGCAAATCCACGCAGTTGCGGTCCAAGCTGATCTAAACCTTCCAGGGTCGGCTCAAGCTCTTTCAAAAAGCCTTCCATGAATAGTTGCGCGCCACGCTCCATAAGGCTGGGCGCATCGCTTTCCTCGTCCGCCATAGACGCAGTCGCGGCAAAAATGATGGCAAAGGAAAGAAAAATGGGGCGCATAAACAGTATATACGCGACATCGCAAGGAATTTTGAGTCCCCCGCCCCATGTCAGCAAGATAATGCGCATCTAGATATCGATATCCAGCGTGACAGGGAAATGATCAGATGCCGTAACAAGCGCATCGCGCAGGGTCGGAGTTTTCCAACACGCCGGGTCATCCATCGGATGCCAGATCCGCCAAGACGGTGATTTTTTCCGAAATACGTCAGACACAAACACGTAATCCAGCAAAGCCTGCAGAAACCGCATTTCCTGCCTGATCCAAAAGCGCGACGTCGTGGGAACCGCCCCCACCCGCTGTGACAAGGCGCGCGCCGCATGCGGGTCAAACAGGTCACTGCCCATGATGATTTCAACAGACGAGCGCCCAAACAGGTGTTCGTATTCGTCCAAACCCGGGCCGTCA
>CALHST010000311.1 GCA_938038825.1 uncultured Paracoccaceae bacterium
TTTGGAATCCCGACGGCGAAAACGGCGACGTGGATCAAAGCACTTATCAGCAAACCTATGCTTCCCAATGTGATTTGAAGAACGAAATGGCTCAAGATTTGGGTGCCTCTCTTTACATGTTCGGTCATTGCTGCAAGCTAATGGCAACAGCCTAACGAAGGGATTGCCCAAGTGAAACAGATACTCCTGTCCGCCATCGCCTTATCTGCTTTGACCGTGCCTTTGTCTGCGCAAGACGCACCGCGACCGGCAAAGGTGTTCACTGTTCAGGAACAAACATCGCAGATCGTACGACGCTATCCCGGTATTGTCCTTCCTTCTCAAGAGGTTGAATTGTCATTCCGGGTCAGTGGTAACTTGATCGAGCTTCCTATTCGTGGGTCGATGCAAGTGCAGGCGGGTGATGTTATTGGCCAAATCGACACGCGCGACTTCAAAACGCAGGTTGCGCAATTGCAAAGCCAACGGGATCAGGCTCAGGCGCAGTTGGCGGCCTTACGGGCAGGGGCACGTCCTCAGGAGATATCTGCTCTCGAGGCTGCGGTTGATGCCGCCCAAGCACAAGTGGATCAGGCACAAGACAACGTAGACCGTGCGCGCAGCCTTGTAGAACGCGGCACAGTGACCCGTGTAACACTTGAACAAGACGAAGCTTCCTTGCGAGTGGCGCAGGCGCAGTTGCGTGCAGAAGTCGAAAACCTTGCCATTGGGCGCGAAGGCGGGCGGCCCGAAGAAATTCAAGCGGCCGAGGCTGCTGTGCGCGGGATCGAAGCGCAGATCGAAGTGGCCCAGAACAATATCTTGGACGCGACTTTGCGCGCACCCTTCGATGGCATCATTGCGCGGCGCGACGTTGAAAACTTTACCAATATCCAAGCCGGTCAAAGCGTGGCGCTGTTGCAGGCCCTGTCGATAGTGCATGTTTCTTTTGATGTGCCCGCCCCGGATGTGACTGCATTGACCGCCAATGGGCCGGATAACATTGTGAACAAAGTCCGGCTTGATGCTTTGCCCGGACAATTGTTCGACTCTGAAACTGTCGAATTTTCGGTGCAGGCGGACACCGCGACACAAACCTATCGTGGCCGTGTCGCTGTTGAGGTGCCCGAAGGCGCCTTTGTGTTGCCGGGTATGGTAGGGACTGTTGTGACATCCGCTCCGGGTGCCGAAGGGCAATTGGCGGTTCCTTTGTCAGCGGTTGCTGCGCAAGCGGACGGTGGGCCGAAGGTCTGGATCGTTGACGATGCCGGTGTTGTTTCAGAACGGGCTGTTGTGCTGGGCGAAGTCGCTGGTGGGTTTGTCAGTGTCTCAGAAGGTCTGGAACCGGGCGAAAGCGTCGTCGCTGCTGGCGTGCATGCGTTGACACCCGGCATGACCGTGCGCCCTGTCGACAAGATCGGGGGCTGACCCATGGATCTTGCGCGCTTCGCACTTGAAAAGCGGCTGATCTCGGCCGTTGCTTCGATCTTGATCCTATTGGCTGGGTATTTTGCCTATACGGCATTGCCCCGGTTTGAGGATCCCGAGTTCATCATTCGTCAGGCCCAAATTGTAACGCCCTATCCCGGTGCCAGCGCCGAAGAAGTGGCGCAAGAGGTCACCGAAGTCATCGAAAACGCGTTGCAGCAATTGCAAGGTGTGGACGAGGTCCGCTCTGTGTCGTCGCCGGGACTGAGCAATGTGTCGGTTGAATTCACCATTGCGTCCACAAAAGACTATGACGCGCTGTATCAACGCTTTGCGCAGATGCGGGCCAAGGTCGATGACGCGCAGGCAGGCTTACCCCCTAATGCGTTGTCCTCCATCGTTTATGACGATTTTGGTGATGTGTTTGCGTTATATTTTGCCGTGGTTGGTGATGGTTATACCCTCACAGAACTGCACGAATACGCCAAGGATTTGCAGCGTGATCTGGTCACGGTGGATGGCGTGTCTAAGATCACCTTGTCCGGCGTTCAGGACGAAGTCATCTTTGTGGAATACGCGCCTGCACGGTTGATTGAACTTGGACTTGCGCCTGCGCAGATTGCGGACATCCTCAAGGGGCAGAACCTTGTATCCCCCGCGGGATCTATTGTCGCGGGACAGACCCGACTGGAGTTGCGCCCCCTTTCAGCTGTGGATTCGATCGAGGCAATTGGTGCGCAGTTGATTACCAATCCGCAAACGGGTGTGTCTTTCCGTCTGTCCGATATCGCCACGATCTCGCGCGGGCTGGAAGAGCCTGCAGCAACCTCGCTGTATCGCGACGGTCAAGCAGCCATTGGCATCGGTGTGTCCAACACAATCGGCGGCAATGTGGTGATCATGGGCGAGGCCGTCAAAGCACGCATGGCCGCGCTGATCTCGGAACGCCCTATCGGCATGGACGTAATCCCAATCTCGGATCAATCCGCCAGTGTTAAGACCTCTGTGAATGACTTCGTGATGAACGTTGTTTTAGCGTTGGTCATTGTGGTCGGCGTCTTGCTGATCTTTATGGGGTTGCGTTCTGGCATCTTGATGGGCGGCATTCTGTTGATCACCGTCGCGGGTACGTTGATGGGCATGTATCTTTACGGGCTTGATATGCAGCGGATCTCGCTCGGGGCGCTCATCATTGCGTTGGGCATGCTGGTCGATAACGCCATTGTGGTGGTCGAGGGCACGTTGGTGCGCGTTCAGGCCGGAGAGGATCCCGCCAGCGCAAGTGTCGCCGTGGTGAACCAGACCAAATGGCCCTTGCTGGGTGGTACGGTTGTCGGCTTTCTGGCCTTTTCCCCGATTGGGTTCTCGCCCGATAACACAGGCGAATACGCGGGCAGCCTGTTCTGGACGATCACCATCGCGCTGTTGTTCTCTTGGCTTGTTGCGATCTGGCTCACGCCGTACTTCTGCACTCTGATGCTCAAGACCGGCAAGGTCGAAGCGAAACGCGAAAACGTCATTTTGCGCGGCTATCGCAGCCTTCTCGAAAAAGCGATCAAAATCCGCATCGTGACGATCATCCTTGTGCTCGCGATGTTCGGTTCTGCCATTGCGATGTTTGGGCAAGTTCCCGCAGGCTTCTTCCCGTCCTCGACGCGCAACCAGTTTGTGGTGGATTACTTCCTGCCGAATGGCACGGACATCGAACAGACCAAATCAGAACTGCTGCGGGTTGAAGAGTTTGCGCGTACTTTGGATGGCGTCACGGGCACAAACCTGAGCGTTGGCGGGGGTCATACACGGTTCATGCTGACCTATGAAAGCGAAGACGCCAGCCCATCTTATGGTCAGGTTTTGATCGACGTCGAAGATTACCGCCAAATCGAAGATCTGCGCGTCACGGTCCAAGACTGGATCAATGTGGAGTACCCGAACGCGGCCGCAAAAGTCTGGAAGTTCGTGCTGGGCCCCGGTGGCGGTTCCAAGATCGAAGCGCAGTTTAATGGCCCTGACGCGACCGTTCTGCGCGGTTTGTCCGATCAGGCCAAACAGATCATGGCAGATCAAGGGGCCATCGCGATCAAAGACAATTGGCGCGAACAAAAACAAGTCATTCGTCCGGTTATCAACGAAGACAGCGCGCGCCGATTGGGTCTGACACAAGGCGAGATCTCGAACGCGCTTTACACACATTTGAACGGTGCCAATATCGGGACGTTCCGCGAAGACGACGCCTTGCGCCCGATTGTCATGCGCCCGATTGAGACGGCCAGAAACGAAGTTGGCGCGTTGCGCGATATCCAAGTGTTTAGCCAAGTCATTGGGGGCTACGTGCCGATCTCGCAAGTGGTGGACCGCTTTGATCTGGTGTTCGAATCCGGGAACCTGCGGCGCATCGACCGGAAGTTGTCGATCACGGCGCAGTCGGACAACGCGCCCGGTGTGCTGTCAGGGGATCTGTTTGATGCTGTGCGTGCACCGATCGAGGCGATTGAACTGCCACCCGGCTACACCTTTAAATGGAAAGGCGAATTCGGGAACTCGGCCGAGGCAAACGCAGGCCTTGCTGCCACAATGCCGCTAGGCTTTGGCGCGATGATCCTTGTGGTGATCTTCCTGTTCAACGCCGTGCGCCAACCCTTGATCATCTGGCTGACCGTGCCTTTGGCGCTGATCGGGGTGATCTGGGGCCTTGTGGTCACAAAAACGCCGCTGGAGTTCATGGCGATCCTTGGCGTTTTGTCTTTGACGGGGATGTTGATCAAGAACGCCATTGTTCTGTTGGATGAAACCGACAGT
>CALHST010000312.1 GCA_938038825.1 uncultured Paracoccaceae bacterium
TACGTCCGTTTCCCCGGAAATTGGCACGATGGTGTTTGAACGTTTTGTGTCTGAGGCGCGCGATGAACCGCCCGATATCGACGTAGATTTCGAACATGAACGCCGCGAAGAGGTGATCCAGCACATCTATGACCGCTATGGCCGCCACCGCGCTGGGCTGTGTGCGACGGTCGTGCATTACCGCGGTAAACGCGCCATCCGCGAGGTGGGCCGCGCCATGGGCCTGACCGAAGACACCATTTCAGCGCTGTCCTCTCAACTGTGGGGGTTTTTCTCCACAAAGGGGATCGAGGCTGAACGCATGGCCGAAATTGGCCTTGACTATAACGACCCACGCCTGCGCCAGACTTTGGATCTGGTCTATGAAATCAACGGCTTTCCCCGGCACCTGTCCCAACATGTCGGCGGGTTCATCATGACCGAAGGGCGGCTGGATGAACTGGTGCCCATCGAAAACGCCACGATGGAAGACCGCACTGTCATCTGTTGGGACAAGGACGACATCGATTCACTGGGGATCCTTAAGGTGGACGTCCTGAGCCTGGGGATGCTGACCTGTATCCGCAAAGCGTTTGATCTGATGAAACAGCATCACCGGCTGGATTACACGCTGGCCACACTGCCGCCCGAAGACCCAAAGGTTTACGATATGCTGTGCGAAGCGGACAGCATCGGCGTGTTTCAGGTGGAAAGCCGCGCACAAATGAACTTTTTGCCCCGGATGCGGCCGCGCAGCTTTTATGACTTGGTAATCGAGGTCGCGATCATCCGCCCCGGCCCAATTCAGGGCGATATGGTTCATCCCTATATCCGCCGCCGCAATGGCGAAGAAGAGGTCTCGTTTCCCTCAGACGAACTGGGCGCGGTGCTGTCCAAGACCCTTGGGGTGCCGTTGTTTCAGGAACAAGCGATGCAGATCGCGATTGTGGGGGCGGGGTTCACACCGGAACAGGCGGACCGGCTGCGCCGATCCCTTGCGACGTTCAAAAAGCACGGCAATGTCAGCGAATTTCGCAACCTGTTCATGCGCGGTATGAAACGCAAAGGCTATGAAGAAGACTTCGCCGCGCGCTGCTTTTCCCAGATCGAAGGGTTTGGGTCTTATGGGTTTCCCGAAAGCCACGCGGCCAGTTTTGCGCTGCTGGTTTATGCGTCGTCGTGGATCAAATGCCACCATCCGGGGATCTTTGCCTGTGCGCTGCTGAATTCCCAACCGATGGGGTTTTACGCCCCGGCCCAGATTGTGCGGGATGCGCGGGAACATGGGGTGCAGGTGCGCCCGGTTTGTATCAATGCCAGCTTTTGGGACAATGTGATGGAACCCAATGGTGACGGCGGGCTGGCGCTGCGCCTAGGGTTCCGTCAGATCAAAGGCCTGCCGGAAGAGGACGCCACGTGGCTGACCCAAGCGCGCGGCAATGGCTATCAAACGGTCGGCGATGTGTGGCGCCGCGCAGGGTTAGCGCCCAGCCTGATCGAACGCTTGGCCGAGGCGGACGTCTTTGCCAGCCTGAACGTGTCGCGCCGCGAGGCCCTGTGGGAGGCGAAATCCTTTGCCCCCGGTCCCGTACTGCCCCTGTTTGCGGGGGATCTGGACGGCGAAGTGGTGCACGAACCGGCGGCCTTGTTGCCAGAAATGACGCTGGGCGAACAGGTGGTCGAAGATTACGTCGCCACCCGCCTCACGCTGAAAGCACACCCCGTTGCACTCTTGCGGCACTTGCTGACACCAGAAAGTCAGTAAGTGGAAATGAACGGGAACGCATGATCTAAAACGCTTTCGTCGCGGGGCAAAGCAACGTTCCGATTTCCAGGTATTTTCGCCAAAAGGCTGAGCCTTCAAGGAACAGATAGGGTGGCATCTGCCACCATGAGACCTTTCCAATGGGCGTCAGGTTTCGCAAAATGGCGTGGCGACTGGATCAAACTCCCGAATAAACATGTTTCCGCATTTGCAATCCTGTCAAACGGCGTACTCTCTTAAGCGATCCGCATCTTCACCGTAAGGCGTTGCACCGATCGGGAGCTCTGGGACTATCACCGCGTCTTTATAGGACAATTGGCGCATCAGCACGGGCAACAGACGCCGGAAGGCTGCGAGGATCGAAGGTTCCGGCGCTGGGCAATCGTGTTTGATCAACTCATGCAGCGCGGGCAGGTGGTAATAGGGCACCATGGTGAACATGTGATGTTCAAGATGGTAATTCATGTTCAGATAAATGAACCGGCTCACCGGGTTCATCAGTACCGTACGGGTGTTCAATCGATGGTCTGACACGTTCTCGGCCAGCCCCAAATGTTGGAGCACACCAGTCATGATGTGATGCCACGCACCGTAAAGCCTTGGCAAACCAATCAACAAAAGTGGAATCCAAGATCCGGCACTAACCGCGACAAGGATCGTTGTTGCATAGATGACCAACCAAATACGGGCGGCCCGGAACACGCGGGCGTGGTCTTCGGTGCGAACGTAAACGCCTTCTTCCGGATGAAGACGGCCCGAAGCATGCAGGACCATACGTTTCAACAGCACCCAAACGTCCATGATTCCGAACAGGTTAAGGCACAGACGTGCAAGATCAGGAGGGCGCATCGCAACAATTTCGGGGTCACGACCCACGATGATGGTATCAGTGTGGTGACGCACATGGCTGGCGCGCCAGGTTACCGGGTTGCGCATCAGCATAAAGCACGCGATTTGATAGACGACTGTATTCATCCAAGGGGTTTTAAACGCAGTTTTATGGCCGCATTCATGCCAACGCGAATCTGATGCAGACCCGTAAAGCACGCCATACGCCAGCCAGAAGGGTGCAGACCACCAGCTGGGCCAAAGAGCAATCGCGATAACTGCAAACAGGATCATCAGACCCAACCAAAGAAGCGTGTCACGCAGCGCGATATGGTCTGATTTGACCATCAATGCCCGAATGGCTTTGGGGTCAACTGATGTACGATACCAATTGGGACTTGGCATATCGCGCAAGGCACCGGTTAGTGAATAGTCCTGCGCCTTGATTGGCATGTGGTTGGCTCCCGTTGCCCTGTGCTAGCGCAACAAAAAACTTGGACCCTGTCAATCGCCGCGCTGTTTTGCCAGCGGCGATACGTCCAGTTTGCACTGACCATAAGACCAGAATAAAAGGTGCGCATGTCACTCCCTGTGGAAACCTTCTTTTTGCAACCTGATTCTCAGGGAACTCTGCAGGCACAGATCCAGCAGATGATTGCCGAAGGGATTCTGTCGGGTCGGTTTCGATCCGGAGAGAAATTGCCCTCGACCCGGAAATTGGCGCAGCATTTGCAGATCAGCCGCATCACAGTGACGTTGGCCTATACAGAGCTGTTGTCCAACGACTATCTCACCTCCAAGGGACGATCCGGGTACTATGTGTCGGAAACCGCGCCAACGCCGCCAAAGTTTCGCACAATTGAAGACACGCAAGACACCGTGGATTGGACACGGGCCATTGGTCAGCGGTTTACGGGCGGGGATACACCACATAAGCCACAGAACTGGGCGCGTTTCAAATACCCCTTCATTTATGGCCAAGCGGATCCAACGTTGTTTGATCATACCAACTGGCGCCATTGTGCGGTGCAAGCATTGGGGCAGCGCGATTTCACCTCGATGACAACGGATTACATGGATCAAGACGATCCTCAGTTGATCGAATTCATTGTGCGCCACACGTTGCCGCGCAGAGGCATCTCGGCCAAACCGGAACAGATATTGATCACCTTGGGCGCACAAAATGCGCTTTGGCTGACGGCGCAAATTTTGTTGACCCAACGTCGAACCGCGGCGTTAGAGGATCCTTGTTATCCGGCGCTGCGCGATATCCTGACGCAATCGCGGTGCCACATGGCGCCGATCGCGGTGGATAAAGACGGGCTGCCGCCCGAGTTGATCCCGGAAGAGACGGATGTGGTTTTCACCACCCCAAGCCATCAATGCCCGACCACAGCCACTATGCCAGTCGAACGTCGACGAGATTTGCTGGCCCGCGCCCGCGCGCTGAACGCTCTGATTGTTGAAGACGACTATGAATTCGAAATGTCTTTTCTGCGGCCTCCGTCACCGGCGCTAAAAAGTCTCGACCGGGATGGGCGCGTCATTTATGTGGGCAGCTTTTCAAAATCTCTGTTTCCAGGTCTTCGGCTTGGCTATCTGGTCGGGTCAGAACATTTCATCCGCGAGGCACGCGCCTTGCGAGCCTCGGTTCTGCGCCATCCGCCCGGTCATATCCAGCGGACTGCATCCTACTTTCTGTCGCTTGGCCACTACGATGCGCTGATCCGTAAGATGAGCACTGCGCTGCACAAGCGAAGAACTGCCATGGAAAACGCGATTTCGGCGAACGGTCTGACGATTGCGGGGCAAGGGGCCTTTGGCGGGTCGTCATTATGGATGCGCGCACCAGAAGGGACGGACACACAAGTGCTAAGCGATGAATTGCTTGCCCGTGATGTGCTGATTGAACCGGGCATGTCCTTTTTCAACGGAGAGTCGCGCCCCACCGAATATTACCGTTTGGCCTATTCATCGATTCCCGTCGAACGAATTCCGGAAGGGGTGCGTCTTTTGGCGGAAACCTTGCGCAATTCGACATAAACTCAGCCTTCCACGGTCGAAACAAGATATGTTTGCGAAAAGTAAATCGCACTTGCGCGAATCTGTTGGTGTTGAAACGGTGATGTCGGACCGTGCGTAAGTCCAGATTCTCTGAATTTTCACCATTTTTTCAATTATTGAGACGAAGTGTCTCAAATAAATTGGGTTCTGGCTATAGCCGCTTGCCGCATCTGGCCCTATAGACTATCGCACAGACTCGTTAATTTCGCGCCGATTGGGGGAGACCGGCGGTTATCCCCCTGCATGCTCGGACACCAGTAAGGAACAGCCCGATGAAAATGACAACAGAAGAAGCGTTTGTAAAAGTTCTCCAGCGCCACGGCATCAATCATGCCTTTGGGATCATCGGTTCCGCGATGATGCCAATTTCGGACATCTTCCCTGACGCGGGCATCAACTTCTGGGACTGTGCCCACGAAGGGTCCGCCGGCATGATGTCTGACGGTTACACACGCGCCACCGGCAAAATGTCGATGATGATCGCGCAAAACGGTCCCGGCATCACAAACTTCGTAACAGCCGTGAAAACTGCTTATTGGAACCACACACCTTTGTTGTTGGTGACACCACAAGCGGCAAACAAAACAATCGGCCAAGGTGGCTTCCAAGAAGTTGAGCAGATGAAACTGTTCGAAGACATGGT
>CALHST010000313.1 GCA_938038825.1 uncultured Paracoccaceae bacterium
CCAAGATCGGTCAGTCGGTACTGACGGTCGGTTACGTCGAACAGCGGTCCATTTTTCATCTCCTCCAAAAGGGAAATGTGGCGACGCACAGTTTGGCGCGTACTGCCAAGGTCTTTGACCGCATGGCTCAGGTTCAGCGTTTCGGCAAGCGTTGTAAACGACCGAAGCATCTCAAAAAGCAGCGGGTAATACCGCGGGTTCGCTTCAATATTAACTGATCCACCATCCAATTTTTGTGGCCCTCCGGATCCAATGGTGCGTTTATCATCCATCAGTGGTACATTTATCATCCATATCTGTATGCCTCGTCAACCGTATATGGACTATTTGTGGTTGAAAAATGGTGAAACTTAACAAATTGAATGAAATTGCCATTTTAGCGAGATTGCCTTTAGTTCAACCAGAGGTACCTTGTTATGTCGCATCCTGTTGATGTCCACGTAGGCAAAAAAATTAAACAAATGAGAGCGTTGCGCCGCTTGTCTCAAACAGATGTCGCGCAAAAACTGAACCTGTCTTTTCAGCAGATTCAGAAATACGAAATCGGGTCAAACCGCGTTGCGGCGAGCCGGTTGTATGAATTGTCAAAGATTTTCGGTGTTCCAACATCTTATTTCTTCGAGGGTCTCCCCGATGATAATGCTGCCAATACAAACAAAGACTTAAGCTTCCAAATTTTGGACGCAGTCTCAGCGATCAAAGATGATGGTGTTCGGTCCAGAATTGTGACGTTTATTGAAGACGTTGCAGGCGTTACAGTCGACCGTAAAGCATCCTAACGATTACAAAAATACGCCGCGCCTGACAAGGTTGAGTCCCCCAATGAGGAGAACAATCAATGTGGCGCGGCGAAAACTTTTTTGATCAATGCGATCCTGAATCGCAGTGCCAAAATACATTCCGACAATTGCCGGCAGAATCAAAGCAGCGGAAAACGCGCTTGTCGCCCATGTCAAAACACCGGACGTCACGTGGGCAAAAACCAGCAGCAAAGCGCCGGACAAAAAGATAACACCTTGTATCTGAATTTGCAGAACTTTGGGCGTGTTAAGCGCCGTTAAATAAGCCACTGTCGGCGGCCCCCAAACACCAACCAACCCGCCAATCAGCCCCGTTAACGCGCCAAATGTGGTATCCGTACGTCGAGATTGCGCCATTGGCTTCGGCGCGCACCCCATCAATTGTGTGATGACATAAAGAACCACGGGAACACCAACGATCAGCAAATAGACCCGTGCGGGTAAAAAAGGGACAAGTTGAGCCCCAAGAATCAGGCTGACAGCCCCCACGGCCAAAAAATGTCGAAATTTTTGGACAGATTGGATCGCAGAACCCGTCCCAGAACGAAAGGCCTGCATAATATTTGTCGCAACCGTCGGCAGAATCAGCCCAGCCAATGCAAGCTCTGGCGCGATGAACGAGCCCAAACCAGACACAATGACCATGGGCAAGGCGAATCCGACTATGCCTTTTACCAAACCTGCACAAAATGCGATGATAAGTGCAGCAGCCCAAAGCTCAGCAGGTAAAAGGCCGGTAAATGCGTCCATGACAGCGATGTAACACACTAGAAAAATTGCTGCAGCGCAAAATTTCTGGACGAAACAATAAAACAAATTACTTATTCTTAACGCAAATAAGTTGCGCTGCAGTTGCGAAGTGATTAATCCGTTCAGGACAGTTTCAGGAGTACGCACCATGCCACATGATGGTCAGGACCTTATAGTTGAACAAAGCGTCGTTTTGCCGGATCTGCTGGCAACAACGGCTGCAACGATTGCGCCCGTTCAAGAGATTACTCAAACGGCAAAGGCGCGGGTGACAGCTTTGGTGACCCGAGATGGTCGCGTCTCTGCCGGTTTGATCGAAGAAAACCAAACGGCGGCACATGGTTTGGCCTGGCTGGCAACGTATTGTGAAAGCCTAGTGCAGATGCAGAAATGGGCAGAAGCGCTGCATGCGGATGGCAAGTTCAGCGAATTGGAACAATTAATCCATCAGATCGCCTTTGGGGAATACCTTTGGCAGATCTATGGCGGCATCCAGATGAACCAAGGGGAAATCGTACGCCTGCAAGATTTGGGTCTCAGCCAAGATGACCAGCGCGGCTTAATGCATCCCTCGGTTATGGCACTGACCCAAGGCGGGAATACACAAGCCGCCCGGATGCGCCTGGTCGATTTGATGCAAGAGCAAGCCGCCAATATCACGGTTGGGGCAAGTGGTCTTGACGATGAACTTGAAATGATCCGAGAACAGTTCCGCCGCTATGCCGTCGAAAAGGTAGAACCCTTTGCCCATGACTGGCATCTTCAGGATCAATTGATCCCGATCGAGATTATCGACGAGCTTGCAGAAATGGGTGTCTTTGGTCTGACCATCCCCGAAGAATACGGCGGATTCGGGTTGTCTAAGGCGTCTATGTGCGTGGTCTCCGAAGAGTTATCGCGCGGGTATATCGGTGTTGGTTCCCTTGGAACACGCTCTGAAATCGCGGCTGAGTTAATCATTGCCGGTGGTACCGACGCGCAAAAGGAAAACTGGCTGCCTAAATTGGCATCTGCGGAAATCTTGCCCACGGCTGTCTTTACAGAACCCAATACCGGATCTGATCTTGGATCCTTGCGTACGCGCGCGGTCAAAGACGACCATGGCGATTACAAAGTCACCGGGAACAAAACATGGATCACCCATGCCGCACGGACACATGTGATGACCATGCTGGCGCGGACTGATCCAAACACAACTGATTACAAAGGCCTGTCTATGTTCCTTGCGGAAAAGACACCGGGCACTGACGAAAACCCCTTCCCCACCGATGGCATGACAGGCGGTGAAATCGAAGTGTTGGGTTATCGCGGGATGAAGGAATACGAACTGGCTTTCGATAACTTCCACGTCAAAGGCGAAAACCTTTTGGGCGGCGAGGAAGGCAAAGGGTTCAAACAGCTGATGGAAACCTTTGAATCTGCACGTATCCAAACAGCAGCCCGCGCAATTGGTGTGGCGCAATCGGCTTTGGATATTTCGATGCAATACGCCCAAGACCGTAAACAGTTTGGCAAGTCCTTGATCAACTTCCCTCGCGTCGCCAGTAAACTGGCAATGATGGCAGTTGAAATCATGGTGGCGCGCCAGCTCACCTATTTCTCGGCAGTGGAAAAGGATGCTGGCCGTCGTTGCGACCTAGAGGCTGGCATGGCCAAATTGTTGGGCGCGCGGGTGGCTTGGGCTGCGGCTGACAATGGCTTGCAAATCCATGGCGGCAACGGGTTTGCGCTGGAATACAAAATCTCGCGGGTATTGTGCGACGCCCGGATCCTGAACATCTTTGAGGGAGCCGCCGAAATTCAGGCACAGGTCATTGCCCGCCGCCTGATGGCGTAACATCCTGCGAAAAAGCAAGAAAATAGCCCGCATCCGACAAAATCGCGGGCTATTTCATGGCCAATGCAGATTGGTTAGTGCCTTTGAAGACGCCGAAGACCCGCAAAACCACCCAGCCCGACAAGTAACAACACAGCACTTGCAGGCAGTGGGACTGGCGCAACGGTTATGTCCACCGAAACGGCGAAAACATCCGGGTCCAGCGGATCAGGTTCAAATGTAAACAGCGCAAACGCCAAACCATCAAACAAGGCGGCATCAGCACCACCCAGATCACCAAACACAACTTGAACAGTACCGGCAGTCTCGTTCAGAACCAGATCAAGAACAGAGCCGCTTTCCAGTAAAACAGTGCCATCGTCCAGATTGCTGACCAGCAAATCCCCCAGTCCCGAGTCCAAATCACCCGAGGCAGAGACATCAATCATATCAGAGTCTTCGTCCAAAAATTCGGCAATGGGATCATCAAAAAATCCAACACCCGTGGCGGAATATATAGGCATGGTTGCCGCTTGGGCAGCCACACCAAACATCAGGAACGTCAGCGACAAACAGAAGGTTTTTACAAAATTCATGGCAGGCATCTTTCATTGTTAAAGGGTACAAACGGGGCGCCCTGCCCCGCATTTTTTTGTGCGAGGGTTAAGTGAATTCAAAGCCGTCATTGATGATCATGACGCTTTCAAAGTCGCTGACATTGCGCAGAATGATGGAATCGCGATCTTCACTCAGCGTTAAGCGCAGCGAATTTCCAAGACTGCGGGCGGATGCAACAGATGCGCCATCAAGATCAAGAAAGTCGATCTCGGTATCGAAATCGAGAATACGCAAACCATCACGGCGGTCTTCCGTATCGGTGAACACAAAGATGTCCGCACCACCGCCACCGGTCATAACATCCAGCCGTCCGCCGCCCGAGATAAGAATATCATTCCCACCTGTGCCCGCCAATCGATCATTCCCGTCCGTGCCAGAGATAATAAGTGGCGGGGCGTCATTTTCCAAATCAAGACCAATCACCAGCGGATCGTGATCTGAGGCGCGTCCGGGATTGAGTCCATCGAACAGCTCTTGATCCGTTGGACGCAGGATATTGGGGAACGTAAACGTATCATCCAAGTTATAGTCAAAGATCACCGGCGTGTCCGAATTGATATGCCACGTATCCGCGCCCGTCACTTGGTTCAGCAGACTTTCATTGGCCAATCCGTAATCCAGTGTTCCGATTTGCGTACTAAAGCGGAAGGAATATGCCTCGTCCCCTTCGAAATTGCGTGCAAGATCCGTATATCCGGCGTCCTCCAACGTGGTGATCGGTGTCTCGCGCGCATAAGAGTTAAGGTCCCCCAATATCAACACATCATCATCACCTGAATTGGTCGGATCGGTTTCCAACCATTCACTCAAAACCCGCGCGGCTTCTGTTCTGGTGGCATTATTGTTGCCCGCACCGTCGCCTTGGTCTTCGTCGGCCTCTGCCCCGGTCAGTGACCCTTTGGACTTGAAGTGATTGACAGACGCCGTGAAAATGCCGCCGCTGTCTTTGTCTTCAAAGGTTTGCGCCAACGCCGCCCGGTTAAACGACGCATCCGACGACCCAGCTCCCAATGGGTTCAAGAATTCGGGTGTGTCCAGAATGGCCGCATCACCCACCAAGTTGGTTGTGAAGGTGTCATAGATGAACCCAACCGCAATCGCGTCATCGCCGACAAATTCAATGCCGGGATCCACGTAATCCCAGCGCACTTCCCCAACCCGTACATTGATCGCGTCAACCAATGTCATGATGGCAAAGCTGTCGCCCGCAAAGTCGTTCTCAAGCTCGATCAAACCGACCACATCGGCATCAAGTCCAACAATCGCCGTGACCAGCTTATCCGTTTGGCGCGCCAACTCTTCCGGACTGTCTGCCCCACGAGGCTGCGCCCCGATATCCGTGGTCCCCTCGACGGTCGTAAAGAAGTTCAGCACATTCAATGTCGCGACTTTGTAATCACTGCCAACATCCAACGGCGCTAAAGGCTCGGGGTTTGTGTCTTCATCCAAATCGAAATCCACGCCACCCGGCAGGCGCAAGCTGAACTCACCAAACGTGAAATCCACAATCGCTGTTAGATCAGTTGTGGATTGCCCCATGCGGATGGTATTGTCGCCGCCCAACAATGCACCATCCGGTGCTGTGATTGGGTCAAAGTCGCCCCGTCGCCCATCAGTCCCATTGTCAATTGTGATCAACCGGTTTTGCGTTTCCGCCTGATAGGCCGAATTGCCCGCCACATCCGGTGCGTTCAATTGCGTGAACTGATACACGGGCCCATCTGTGGACAAGGTCGCGGTCCCAAAGTCTTCGTAGTCGAAGCTTTCGGTAAACGTCAGCGCCTCTGTCACTGTCACCAACATGCTTTCAATGGCTTCGCGGCCATCAAGATCCGGTAACGTGATACCAACGGCCAGAGACAATGGATCCACTGCCTCGGCCTCTTCGACGCGCACGTCTGTCACGTCAATCGTGGTTTTTCCAAACCGCTCAACAACAGTGCCCAAAACGCGGACTTTGTCCCCTGCGTTCACGTCAAGAGCGGTGTCTCCGTCGCCTTCAAACGCAAAGATGCCTTCAGATGTCAGGGCGTTCTCATCTTGATCCTCGGTTTCTTCCATCAGGAAAAACCCACCAATGCTGCGAAAGTCATCCGCGTCACCGTTCTGGAAATCCCCAGATACGATGCCTTCCACAACAACTGTTTGCCCAACCAAAAGCGCAGTGTCCTGCGTGCCTTGGATGTCCGAAATCAATGTGGGGTCATCATCTATTGTACCATCACCCGGTTCAGGTTCAGGCGTGACATCGCTGTTGTCGCCCACACGGACGTTGTCCACCACAAGAGGCTCAAAACTTGCGTCTGACGTCAATTCGATCTGCAAATCCAAAACGGCACCATCTGGAAGATCAAATGTGAAATCTTGCAACGTGGTTGTTAGAACAGCGCCGTCCCCAATGCCGTCTCCGTCTGTATCCAGCGCAAGGTTACCGCCACCGGCCACAGGGGCAAAACGGCCAATTTCCACGGCGTCGCCGTCGTCCAATGTGGCCAAAATCCTGATGCCGTCGTCACCTTCGTAATTCTGAAACTGTTCACTATCCAATGCGCCCAAAGACACCGTCAAAGTGGGCGCTTCAAAGCCGCCCAATGCAATATCTGGGATCGAAATTGCCGTGGTCGCAGGCCCGCCATCGCCATCATTGTCCTGCGCGAAGATTGCAAAGTTTCCGTCGAACCCCTGCAAGAAATCATCGCGCGCGCCGTTTCCTGTGTCTGGCACAGAAAAACGGCCAAAAAAGTCAAACCCACCGTCATCAAACGCTGTCGTCAGCGTATAGGACGTGCCTGGATCGTCTTCGAAATTTTCAACAAACAGCTCAGAACTCACAGGCATGTCGCCGGTTTCCGCAGCGCTCAAAACAACGTTGTCGATGCCAAATTCATCGCGTGAACCGCTGCCGTTTTCGTCATTCCCCGTCCAGCGAAACTGCAAGGTTGTGTCCGCAGCCAGATCCGGCAAGTCAACCGTCACAGACTGCGTGACCAACCCCAACGCATCAGCGGCCGTGTCGCTTGTGAAACTATCAAGCGGCGTGAATGTCGCCCCCCCGTCGACCGAGAGTTCAAGATCAAAGGAATTGCCCCGGTCCGTGTTGTTGTTCACGATCCGATCAAAGCTGAATGCAACCTCAGTTAACGGAAGGCTGCCAGCCTCAACAGTTAACAACAGCGTACCCGGCGTGAAATCAGACCCGCCCGGCTGAATATACAGCGCGTTATTGCCGTCATCTTGGGACAGCGCATAAAGACCACCCGTTGTCACCCCGCCCGAGGTCACGCCACGGGAAAGATCAGCCTCGGACGAAAACCCGGTGATAGCCCAGAAATCGCTGTCCAGTGCGCCCGCCAGCCCACCGGCTGTCAGACCAGCACCCAAATATGAATTGAAGGTTTCAGAATAAATTTGCCGACGCATCGGTGTTCCTCGCATGCTAATTGGCCCGGAAAACGGGCATATGTATCGCCAGAAAACACCACGTTTCGTAACGCTGGCGTGACGATCAGATCAAGGTTTTGAAACTTCAAGGATTGCCGCACTCACGGCGGTGTCCCCACACAACCAAACTCAAGCCTACCCGCACGAGTTGAAATATCAACTGAAAATAGAATCTTTGTGAGGTTACCTTTGGTCACCCAACGGTTTTCGCACATCATTTGCGCAAGAGTTTCCGGCAAAAGCCACGTACAACATCCCGAACACGGTGATGTCACTGTGCCTAAATCTCTTACGCAACACGTGCTTTCACTGCAAAAAACAACCATGAGATTCCGGCAAGGAACTCAAAATTACTTCATTACTTACAATTATTTAAGCAAATTCCACACAAACCGACAATTTGCTTAGATCGCCTCTGGAACACATGACATGACCGGGCAGACGACACGCGCACCCTCTTGCGGATGCGACCTATGACAGCCAAGATTTCCAGGCATTTACGGCAACGGCAGCAATTCGCCCATACGTAATAGCACAGCAACTCAATTTGGGACGCCAAGATGGTTTCGCGTGATGCACAATACTTCTTGCTATTGAACGCAGGCCATTTTCTTGACCATTATCTTATGCTCATTTTTGCGACTGTCGCGGCCCTTGCATTAACCACCACTTGGGGGCTGTCTTACGCCGAATTGCTACCCTATGGCGCCGCCGGATTTGCGGCCTTTGCCTTATGTGCGCTTCCAATGGGTGTGCTTGCAGATCGGTGGGGCCGTGACGGAATGATGACCGTCTTCTTTACGGGAATTGGACTGGCATCAATCGTCACCGGATTGGCGCAAACTCCTCTTCAATTAGGGGTTGGGTTATTCTTTATCGGCGTTTTTGGGGCCATCTATCATCCTGTCGGTTTGGCCATTGTCACATCGCGATGGAAGAAAACCGGGATGCGCCTGGCGGTCAACGGCATCTGGGGGAACCTTGGTGTCGGCGCTGCGGCGCTTGTGACGGGCGTTATGATCGACTTTGCCGGTTGGCGCGCAGCGTTCATTATACCAGGCGTCGTGTCGATCTTGTTTGCCCTGCCTTATGTTGTGGTATCGCGCGGGATCCAAGCCGACATGGCCGCCAAAGGCGCGACCACACCAACGAGCGCAAGCAGCAGCCCCATGATGCGCGTGTTGCTGTGTGTCTATCTAACCGCCACACTCGGCAGCCTTGTATTTCAAGCAACAACCGTATCACTGCCCGAGATTTTCGAAGAACGTTTGGTCGGACTGGCGAAATCTGTCGAGATTGCCTTTGCGTCACTGAATATTCAATCGGCATCGGTGATCGGCATAATGGCGTTTTTCGTGTTTGCCGCTGCATCGCTGGCGCAGCTGGTGACAGGGGCCATGCTGGATCGGCTGGGGGCACGCCCCACACTTGCCTTGGTCACCAGCGTGCAAATCGCGGCCTTTTTGGTGATGCCGGGGCTTACTGATATGGCCATGCTGATTGCAGCCGTGATCGTCATGCTCGGCGTGTTTGGGCAGGTGCCGGTGAACGATTTCCTGATTGGCACAACAACGTCCCAAAAGTCGCGCTCCCGCGCATTTGGCGCACGGTATCTCGTAAGTTTTCTTGCGTTTACAGCGGCCTTGCCTTTGATCGCGTTTCTTCAATCAAACTGGGGGTTTGACGGCGTGTTTCGCGCCTTGTTGGTCTGCCCGTTGCTCATTCTGATCAGCAGCCAACTCTTGCTGCCCAAATCAACGCAAAAGTCGATAGAACCCATGTAGCCAGACGCATAACTGGCTAGTTTACAGGTCGGTGGGTCGCACCAGATTGCGGACAATCGCCAAGATTGTAAAAACCGTAAGCCCCCAAAAGAACCACGTGATTGGACCGCGCAAAAGGATCGACGGATCACTGCCGGACATCAACATGGATTGGCGGAAATTGTCCTCGAGCAGTGGCCCTAGGATGAAGGCAATCAGGAACGGCGCTGCAGGCACACGATAGCGCATCATCAGATATCCAACCCAGCCCATCGCGAACATCACGCCCACGTCAAAGATATTGTTGTTCACCGCAAAGACGCCAAAGATACAAAGAACCAAAACGGCAGGCATCAAAATGCGCTTGGGAATGTCAGCCACAAAGCGAAAGCCTTTGATGGCAACGCTGCCCACGATGAACAAAAACACCGAACTGACGATCAATCCAATGAACAACCCATAGAC
>CALHST010000314.1 GCA_938038825.1 uncultured Paracoccaceae bacterium
ATTGACCAACTCTCGATTGAACTATGGTGCGACATGCCTCAACAGAATTTGTTTACTCTGTCATCTTTCGCGGGAAAAGATGCCATCGGTAGATTTGATTAGAGGCCATTCATACCAGATTTTCAGATAGTAAGTTTGTCCTCCCACCTGACGCATTGCATCAAAGATCATGATGCAATTTTCTCAAAATCGCGACTGCCAAGGCAGCCATCAACCTACGCATAACAGCCGTTATCGTTCCCCAACTTGCGCAACTGTAACGCCGCACTTTGCAGCCCATTGCACTGACGCAATACAGCCAAAATACAGACATCGCATATGCCTGTATTATGGCGCAGACCGACTTTCCGGGGGCACCTGCTCGCCTGTCACCGTACGGTATGATAAGGACTCAGGTCGCAGGAAAAACGAAACATCGATCGCGCGGGATGCGCAGATACAGGATCGTGTCGGGTTGGGGCAGAAACACATGCGGCACGGTCACTTTGATGGCCTCGCCGGTTTCAAGCAGTTTGAATTCCACAAGGCTTTCATGTCCCATAAACCGCGCGCGCAGAACCTTGGCTCGGGCGGGGGTGCCATCCTTGGGCGTAGGCGCTGGCATCGCGCCGCGATCAAAGTCGATGCGCACATGTTGGGGGCGGAACACGATGTCCACCGCTGTGCCATCCGCAACGCCCGGAGCAAAGAACCGCCCGAACGGCGTCATCGCCAAAGCCCCTTCAACTGTGGCCGATAACCGATTGGCATCGCTGAAAAAAGCAACAGCGGCGCGATCCACAGGGCGGGTGTAAACATTATACGGCGCGCCCTGTTGAACGATCTGTCCGTCCCGCATCAGCGCGATTTCATCCGCCATCCGCATGGCTTCTTCCGGCTCATGCGTGACCAGCAAAACGGCTGTGTCTTCCTCTTTCAACAGGGCCAGCGTGTCGTCGCGAATGCCGTCGCGCAGGCGGTTATCCAGGCCAGAAAAGGGTTCGTCCATCAACATGATCCGCGGCTGCGGGGCCAAGGCGCGCGCCAGAGCTACGCGTTGCTGTTCGCCCCCCGACAGGCTGTCCGGGTATGAGTCCATGAAACGGCCCAATTGCACGCGCTCTAACATCTCTTGCGCCCGCACGCGTTTCTGCTCTTTGGAACCGGTCAGCCCAAAGGCAACATTACCGCCAACCGTCAGATGCGGAAACAGCGCAAAGTCTTGGAACATAAGGCCGATTTGACGCCGCTCTGGCGGGACGCGAAACACCGTGTCACAAATCAACGCCCCGTCGACAAAGATCTTGCCACTGTCTTGCATCTCGACACCCGCGATCATCCGTAGCGTCGTGGACTTGCCGCATCCCGAAGGCCCCAGCAAACACGTAACCTGCCCCGGCATCACCTGCAGTGACACGTCATCCACCACCCGACGCCCACCAAAAGCGCGGATCAAATTGCGGATTTCCAGTCGTGGTGTCGGTGCCTGTGGTGCGTTCAACGCGTCATTCCTGATCAAAACGCTTTGGCATTACCAGCCTCGCAACAAACCCGCAAGCACCGGCGCTTTTCGTGTCGTCATTGCAGAACCTTGCGCGCATCTCGTTACGCGGGCAGCAAGTCAAAAGACGCCTCGGCCACATGTTGTCCATTCACCTGCAGCGTCAAACGTGCTGGCCCCGGATAAAGCTTGAACGTCGTTGCGTTGCCTTTCAGCTTATGTGTTTTTTGCACCTTATACGCCTGCCCCGCTTTGGTTTTTCCGACTTTCAACTTGAAAACCTTGGGCGCCATTTGGCCCCCGGCTTTGGTCAAATGCAGCACATAATCCACAATAACGGGTTCAACATCTGGCGTCGTGATCTCTGCCGAAAATACCAAAGCCCCATCAATTTTCACCGGGTCGGACGATAGGGAAAGCCGCGCATTTACCTCAAGATCACTGCGATACCCAAGGGCCCTCATCGCCCCCGGATGCCCATCCTTGATCAAGGTGCGCAGCGAATGACGAGTCATCCAATCCAATTCTTTGGCCGTCTGCGCGCCCTTATCGCGCCACCGTGCCAAGGCATCTAACACAGCATCCGGGTCAAATTTTGCGATGTCATTCAGATGGTTAGACACCGACCTCGTCACATAACGCGTGGGATCACTGTGCAAGTGGTCTAACAGTGGCACAGTGACGTCAGTGCCAATCTGAACGGCCTTTGCCCACGGCAATTTGGGACGGGTACCTTCACTGACCAGACGGCGCACGTGATAGTTTTCATCGGAACTCCAACGCTTTAGGCGCGCAATGGTGTCTTCTGGCCACCGATTGATGAAAGGGCGGATGTAGAATTCCATCGAAAACCGCTGGGTAGCGGCATAAAGCAGATCCAAAGCGCGCTCTCGATGGTCTTCCAACCCGTGCCGCACCGCCAAAATGCCGGGAATTGCATAGATGAAGTGACCAAAGTCATCATCACTTTTGTTCGGGTCCAAAATGGGCGGCATCGCGGCCTCAAGCTGATCTGCCATGGTCAGAAAGTCATGCGACAATTGCTGTTCGGCACAATCGGCCATCCAGTCCATCCGCGCCATCAATTCGCGTTCAGAAAACCCGGATAGGCAGTCGGATACATAACGATCCGCATCAAAACCAGGAATGCCGGATGCATACTCGCTGGCCAGTTGCCCAACTGTTTGCGCGTTGAACAACTGATCTTTAAGAGAGAATTTTTCAGCCATGTCAGACTCTTACATGGACAAATTCACAGCGCCGCCATCCAGCAGCAAGTTTTGCCCCACAATGAAACCGGCATGCTGCGAACACAAAAACGCGCAGGCAGCACCGAATTCTTCTGACGTGCCGTACCGACCTGCCGGGATCGTTGCGGATCGGCGGGCGCGGGCTTCTTCGATGGTGATCCCGTCCTTTTCAGCCACGGGGCCATCCAAAGCATTGGCACGATCCGTTGCGTGAATCCCCGGCAGCAAATTGTTGATTGTGACCCCGTGGCCTGCGACTTGGCGTGCCGTGCCTGCCACATACCCCGTCAAACCGGCGCGCGCCGCGTTGGATAGGCCCAGTTGCGGGATCGGCGCTTTGACCGATTGCGAGGTGATGTTGACCACCCGCCCCCAGCCTTTGTCCATCATGCCCGGCAGCAGGTTTTTCATGAATGTGATCGGGGTCAGCATATTGGCATCAATCGCCCCGATAAAGTCGTCACGGTCCCAATCGCTCCATAAGCCGGGGGGCGGTCCGCCAGCGTTATTGACCAGAATATCAACACCTTCGGCAGCCTTCAGAACGGCAGCTTGCCCTTCGGCCGAGGTCACATCAGCAGCCACAGTTTCGACGGACACCCCAAATTTGCGCAGCGTTTCGGCGGACGCTTCAAGCGCTTCGGACCCACGTGCGTTCATCACAAGATCGACACCGGCTTCGGCCAAAGCTTGCGCACATCCGAATCCCAGACCTTTGGAAGATGCACAGACAAGTGCCTTTTTCCCTTTAATTCCAAGCTCCATTCGATCTCTCCTTGTCTATTCTGTCATGCGCACCCTGCCCTGTGGCGGAACCAATTGCCAGCAAAACGCCGGAGCGTTGACTGATTGGTGACACAATCCTACCTATCCTAGTGTATGCATGTCTGTAGTCCGAGCCATATCAATGCCTGATGCCACTGTGCCTGCGCAAAGCCTGCCCGTTTTTGACGGTACGGCTTTTGTTGTCTGCAACGGTGCCAATCTGGGTGATCCGTTGACAATCGCGGACGACCTGATGCTGGATGACATTTACCGCATTGAAAGCGGTGCAAACCAACAACGATTAACGCTGCGCCCTGATGGGGCTGTGTTCACCATTGATCCGGAAACCCAGATTGGTGTGCCCGGCGCATCTGTCTGTCTGGACTGTGCGCTGACCTTGATGTCGCCGGACGGTGACACTGTGGATGCGCTGGTTTTGGTGGAATTGGATCACTCTGGTCACATCGCGGCAAGCTATTTGCTGCCATTGACCACGCTGATTGCGAAAACCGATTATTCTCTGGTCGGGATTGATACAGACACAGCGCGCAAGAAATTGGCGCAAGTGGCGTCGGTGTCGTTCTCGCGCGGGACACGGATCACAATGGCAAGTGGCGCGCAGGTCGCGATAGAGGATCTGTCCGTCGGTGACAAAATTCTTAGCCGCGATTCCGGCCCGCAAGACATTCGCTGGATCGGCCAGTCCACAGCCCGCGCAACTGGCGAATTTGCCCCAATACGTATCGCTGCAGGGGCCCTGAACAACGTGAACGAACTGATTGTGTCTCCGGACCATCGTTTGTTCATTTATCAACGTACCGATACTTTGGGCGCTGGCCGCTCAGAGCTGTTGGTAAAAGCCCGTCATTTGGTGAATGGGACATCCATCACTGTGATGCACGGCGGCTTTGTCGATTACTTTCAACTGCTGTTTGATACCCATCAAATCATCTTCGCAGAAGGGATCGCAGCAGAGAGTTTTCTGATTGATGCGCGCACAGCTCCGGTTGTGCCTGCGGATCTGTCAGACAAAATGGTGGGGGCGCCGCTCAGTTCCTTAAAAGGACTGGACGTCCACGAAACGCTTTTGCAGCGACCAGATGCAGCTGATCTTCTGCGCAAAGCGTCAAAACGGTAAAAGGTGATGAAGAACATTTTCTTAGACGACTCCGACGGGTATGATTTGGACTATGACGTTTTGTCCGCATTGGTTGCACGCAAGCTCGCAAGGGCGCGCAAAGTCATGGTCCCGTCTCAGCCCGCGCAAGTGCCAGATGGTCAACGCTCGGAAAACGAAAACATAACGTATCGCTATACGCGCCAATTCGCACCATCAAAACCACCGGTGCATACGCGTCGAAAAGTGACCGTATCTTAGGGAAACATGGTTAACGCATTGCCCTTTTAGGCAAGCTCGCCTATTGCAGCGGCATGTTAGAAACCGTATCAAATCGCCCTGATCTACCGCCCGAAATCGCGCGGCGCCGCACCTTTGCGATCATCTCGCACCCGGATGCGGGCAAGACCACGTTGACTGAAAAATTCCTGCTGTTTGGCGGTGCGATACAGATGGCTGGTCAAGTGCGCGCCAAAGGCGAAGCCCGCCGGACGCGCTCTGACTTTATGCAGATGGAAAAAGATCGCGGAATCTCGGTCAGTGCCTCTGCCATGTCGTTCGACTTTGACACGTATCGCTTCAATCTGGTGGATACGCCGGGCCACAGCGACTTTTCCGAAGACACATACAGAACCCTGACTGCTGTGGACGCCGCCGTGATGGTGATTGACGGCGCTAAAGGCGTGGAAAGCCAAACGCAGAAACTGTTCGAAGTCTGCCGCTTGCGTGATCTTCCGATCCTGACCTTCTGTAACAAGATGGACCGGGAAAGCCGCGATACATTCGAAATCATTGACGAAATTCAAGAAAACCTGGCAATCGACGTCACACCCGCGTCATGGCCGATTGGTCAGGGCCGTGACTTTGTTGGGTGCTATGACATCCTGCGCGATCAGTTGGAACTGATGGACCGCGCGGATCGCAACAAAGTGGCAGAGACCATCAAAATAAACGGCTTGGACGATCCCAAGCTTGCCGAACATGTGCCTGCTGACTTGCTGGAAAAACTCAAGGAAGAGCTTGAAATGGCTGTCGAATTGATGCCCAAGCTTGATCCCAACGCGGTTCTGGAAGGCACCATGACACCAATCTGGTTCGGCTCTGCCATCAATTCCTTTGGTGTCAAAGAGCTGATGAATGGCATTGCCAAATTTGGACCGGAACCCCAGATCCAATCCGCCCAACCGCGCAACGTCGCACCCGAAGAAAAGAACGTCGCGGGTTTTGTGTTCAAAGTTCAGGCCAACATGGACCCCAAGCACCGCGACCGCGTCGCATTCGTGCGTATGGCGTCGGGGCATTTCAAACGCGGCATGAAACTAACCCATGTGCGTTCGAAAAAACCCATGGCGATTTCAAACCCCGTACTCTTTTTGGCATCTGATCGGGAACTGGCCGAAGAGGCGTGGGCGGGTGACATCATCGGCATTCCCAACCACGGGCAATTGCGTATTGGCGACACACTGACCGAAGGCGAAGCGATCCGTGTGACGGGCATCCCGTCTTTTGCGCCAGAATTGCTGCAAGGGGTGCGCGCTGGGGATCCCCTGAAAGCCAAGCACCTTGAAAAGGCGCTGATGCAATTTGCCGAAGAAGGCGCCGCGAAGGTGTTCAAACCTTCGATTGGGTCCGGCTTTATCGTGGGTGTTGTGGGTGCGCTGCAATTCGAAGTGCTCGCCAGCCGGATCGAGCTGGAATACGGCCTACCCGTGCGGTTTGAAGCCTCGCAATTCAAATCTGCGCGTTGGGTCCATGGCGATAAACTGGCCGTGGAAAAATTTATCGATGCCAATAAACAACACATCAGCCACGACAATGACGGCGACATTGTCTATTTGACGCGTCTACAATGGGATATCGACCGCGTTGAACGCGACTATCCGGAAATAACGCTGAGTTCTACCAAAGAAATGATGGTCTAGGTCGCTCTGATTTGACCCACGTTGCTGCGCCTGCTATGAGCGCCCTAAGCTGCACCAAACGGGTGTGGCATGTGTTAGATGGCGGGCCAAAGGCAGTGTCCGCAAAGTTATACGGACCTGAATGACCAAGTTTTCTGATTTAAGCCTTAATCCTAAGGTGTTAAAAGCCATTGTCGAAGCCGGGTATGAAACCCCGACCCCCATTCAAGCTGGTGCTATTCCCTCTGCTCTCGAAGGCAAGGATGTGCTTGGTATTGCGCAAACGGGGACTGGCAAAACAGCCAGCTTCACGCTGCCGATGCTGTCAATGCTGGCGCGTGGCCGTGCCCGTGCGCGGATGCCTCGATCTCTGGTGCTGTGCCCAACGCGCGAGTTGGCAGCCCAAGTGGCCGAGAATTTCGACACCTATTCCAAATACTTGAAACTATCCCGCGCCCTTCTGATTGGCGGCGTCAGCTTCAAGGAACAAGAAACCATCATCGACAAAGGCGTGGACGTTCTGATCGCGACCCCTGGTCGTTTGTTGGATCATTTCGAACGCGGCAAGCTGATTTTGTCGGATGTGAAAATCATGGTTGTCGACGAAGCTGACCGGATGTTGGATATGGGGTTCATCCCCGACATTGAACGCATCTTTGGCCTGACGCCCTTTACCCGTCAAACTCTGTTCTTCTCGGCCACCATGGCCCCCGAAATTGAGCGGATCACCAACACGTTCCTGTCAAATCCCGAACGCGTTGAAGTGGCCCGTCAGGCCACCGCGTCCGAAACGATTGAGCAAGGCGTTGTGATGTTCAAAGCGTCTCGCCGGGATCGGGAAGGCAGCGAAAAGCGCAAACTGCTGCGCGCGTTGATCGACGCCGAAGGCGACAAATGCACAAACGCCATCATCTTTTGCAACCGCAAAACTGATGTGGATATTACCGCTAAGTCGTTGAAGAAATACGGTTATGACGCGTCCCCGATCCATGGAGATCTGGAACAAAGCCAGCGCACCAAAACATTGGATGGGTTCCGAAATGGTGAAATCCGGTTGCTGATCGCATCCGATGTAGCCGCGCGCGGCTTGGACGTCCCTGCTGTGAGCCATGTGTTCAACTTTGATGTGCCGGGGCATCCCGAAGATTATGTGCACCGCATTGGGCGCACGGGACGCGCGGGCCGCGAAGGCAAGGCAATCACCTTGTGTTCTGGTCGGGACGAAAAGCAATTCGACGCCGTCGAAAAGCTGATCCAGAAAGACATAGCACGTCTGGAAAACCCGGTTGCCCCCGTTGTGGCATCCGATAGCGCACAAGAACCACGCGAAGACAAGAAACCAAGTCGCAACCGCCGCGCACGCCAGCCCGAAAAGGCAGAGGTCAAAGCAGAGGCCCCGGCAGAGGTTGCTGCAAAGCCAACACCGCCCGCCCATGACGCGCAACCCAATCCCCCCCAGGAACGGTCCAGAAACCGTGGACGGGAACGTGGTGGCGACAAGAACAAAGTTGTTGGCCTTGGCGATCACCTGCCCGGCTTCATCGCGATGAGCTTTGAAGAACGCAAAGTCAGCTGAGCTGTCATATTAACGCCTTATAATCACGCTATGCGTGTGTTATGGCACGATATTCTACAAGCCCACATGAATTTGGGATGCGCACGCGGCGTGCGCTCCCATTTACGCGCTATCAGACGCGCAAAGGCGACCGTCCCTTTGTCCCAAAGCTGTTTGCACTGATCTGGTTGACCATTACTGCATCTGCTGTGCCAGCCTTTGTGAATGCTGTTTCTATCCGACCAAGCACCGATTATTTGAGCCTTGTGCAGCCGTTTGCCATGCCGCTTACCTATGGGTTTGGCGCCATCACCTTGGGAATAATGCTGTTGGGCGCAGTCAGACGATTTCTGATCAGTTGGCGATTTGGTGCGTTCATCAGTGCACTCGGCGCGTCCCTGACCTTTGGATGCATTGGGGCGCTCTCAATGCATTCCATCATGCACTATACAGTCCCGATGGTGTCGCTGCTTGTGCAGTCGGCCCCCGGCCAGCAAATCGAAAACCTGTCCTCTGTCAAAACGATTCCCGCTTGCAACACATCTGACCGACGCGCGCGTCAGAAAACGAACTGTGTGATCCGCAAGCTATTCGGAACCAACACACTGCGTTACAAATACAACTTCTCTGATCCCCAGCCCGGTTTCACTCCGCCCGTATACACCTTTGCGGCTCCTAACGGGCTGTCCGTTCTGAAAAACGACACTCGGCTAAAATACACAGCACCGAAACCCGCCGTTCTGACAGGCCCGGCCAATTGGTTCGGAATGCAGGTTGAAACCGTCAATGCCAGGTAACGTTAGGCCAACCGACTGACGATCACTGTGACTTCCGGCTTTTTGCCAATTTCGTCGCGTGCGGAATTGCGGGTGATGCGGCGCAGCTCATCTTCAATTTTGCTGTCATCCGCCAATGTTTTCTCGGCAGCCCGGTTGAGGAACTGGCTGAGGTCTTCTTCCAGCACATCCACCAGGGCCGCACCAGACCGCCCCTTTTCAGGAAGTCCCATAAGCTCGCACCATGGCGGGCCAACGGGTTCGTCTTCTTCATCCAGAATGACCGTCACCAGCACATGACCATTCAGCGCCATGCGAATGCGATCGCGCACGATCCCGTCAAGCGCGCCAATCTGCGTGCTGCCATCCAAGTATGTGCGTCCCGTTTCGACATAACCGGCAATCGTTGGTTTGTTCCCGGACAGATCCACCATCGTGCCATTCACGGCCAACACACCTTTGATTTTGTTGACTTTACCCAGTTTCACATGCTCGCGCAGGTGACGGTGTTCGCCATGCATCGGCACAAGGATCTGTGGTTTCACGATCTCATGCATCGTTTGCAAATCAGGACGGTTGGCGTGGCCGGACACGTGAAAATGCCCTTCGGAACTTTCGTCCACCACATCCACACCCTGTTCGGAAAACTGGTTCACGATGCGCAGAACGTCCCGTTCATTTCCCGGGATGGTCTTGGATGAAAACAGGAACAAATCGCCCTCTTTCATCTCAATCCCGTTGTACTTGCCACGTGCCAATTGAGCAGACGCCGCGCGCCGTTCGCCTTGCGATCCTGTCACCAACAGCATCAGGTTTTCACGTGGGATCTGGCGCGCATCCTCGACGGGAACAGTCTTGGGAAATCCCTTCAGAACGCCTGTCTCAGTGGCAGCTTCAACCATGCGGCGCATCGCACGTCCCAACAGAACGATCGACCGCCCTGCGCGCTCCCC
This sequence comes from uncultured Paracoccaceae bacterium, assembly GCA_938038825.1. Lineage (GTDB taxonomy): Bacteria > Pseudomonadota > Alphaproteobacteria > Rhodobacterales > Rhodobacteraceae > Aliishimia. The sequence goes on from CALHST010000314.1 coordinate 9,798, forward strand.
GGCTTCGGCCAAGGTTTTCACGCGGGCCACGTTTGATGCAAATGTCGTCGCAACCACCATGCCCTTGGCTTTGCTGACAAGCTTTTCGATTTCGGGGCCGACAGTGGATTCAGATCTGCCCGGCTCGCGCGAAAAGACATTGGTACTGTCACAGACAAGCGCCTTCACACCGTCCTTGGACACCTCTGCAAAGGCGTCTGGGTCAAACGCCTCGCCCACCAACGGCGTCTTATCCAGTTTGAAATCACCGGTATGCACAATACGTCCATCCGGGGAATCGATTACAAGGGCTGAGCTTTCCGGGATCGAATGCGAGATCGGCAGGAACCCAACTTTGAACGGCCCTGCGTCGACAGTTTGCGGCCATGCTGAAACCGTTTGAACCGCCTCTTCTGGGTGGCCGTGTTCATCCATCTTGCGACGCGCGATATTGGCTGTGAATGCACGCGCATAGATGGGCGCTTTCAAGCGGTGATAGGTATGCGCCACAGCGCCCACGTGATCTTCGTGTGCGTGGGTGATAAAGATCGCGTCGATCTTGTCGGCCCGCGCTTCAAGCCAGGCCACATCCGGCAGAATCAAGTCCACCCCGGGAGAGCCGTCCATATCAGGAAAGGTCACACCCAGATCCACAACGATCAGACGTTCCGCGTCCACAGGGCCATAGCCATATACATAGCAATTCATGCCAATCTCACCCGCGCCACCAAGGGGCAGGTACATCAAACGGTTCTGACTCACGCAGTGTCCTTATTAAATTGATGAATGACGGTCAGACCGTGCATGGTCAGATCGTCCTCAATAACGTCAAATAAATCTTCGGTCTGGGCAAACAAGGGCGCAAGCCCACCCGTCGCAATGATTTTCATATCTTGGTCGCGTTCGGCTTTTATCCGCGCGCAGATTTCTTTGATCAGCCCAACATACCCCCAGAACACGCCAGATTGCATGCATGCGACTGTATTGGTGCCGACCACCCGCTGCGGTTTTGTAATGTCCACATGTGGCAAAGCAGCGGCCGCCATGTGTAGCGCTTCTAGCGACAAGTTAACACCCGGTGCAATCACACCGCCCAAATAGGCGCCATCATGCCCGGCCACATCAAATGTGGTCGCAGTGCCAAAATCTACAACGATCAAGTTGCCGCCATGGCGGTCAAAGGCCCCGGCAGTGTTGACCAAGCGGTCCGGGCCAACAATTGTACCTTCATCAACACGGGGCGGGGTCGGCAACAAGCAGTCCGGTTTGCCAACAACCAAAGGACGACAGCCAAAGAATTGGTCCGAAAAGACCCGCAAGTTGAACACAACGCGCGGCACCGTGGACGAAATGATAACTTCGGTAATTTTTGGATCAATGCCGTAATGGTTCAACAGAGTGGAAAACCACGTGAAATAGGCATCCGCCGTACGTGCATGATGGGTCGACGTACGCATCGTGCACAGGAATGTCTGCCCGTCCCAAATGGAAAACACTGTGTTGGTGTTGCCGCAATCAATGGCCAAAAGCATCGCGCGCGCCTTTCAAAAATATACGTCCGCTGCGGGCAATGCCACGCGGCCTTTGGCGGTCTCTAAAACAAGCTGACCATCTTTGTCCACGTCCTTGAAAACACCGTGCGTCTCACTGTTGCCTGTTCGCGCCCGAATAACCTCGCCCAAACGGGCTGCGCGGGACAGCCATGCGGTGCGGATCGGAGCAAAGCCATAGCTTTGGAATTGATCCTCATACGTCGCGTAGCTGGCAGCCAAAGCCGTCAGAAATTCCTGCGGTGTGATGTTCAACCCGGTTTCAGAGGCGAGCGAGACAGGGCGCAATGCGTCCGGCTCTACATCGCGTGCATCCGGGGCCGCCCCCAGGTTCACCCCAATTCCAATCGCCAGATGGGACATGTGACCACCCTGCCCGATGCTTTCCAACAAGATCCCGGCAAGTTTGCCGCCATTGAACAAAACATCGTTGGGCCATTTTAACGACAGGCCTTCCACCCGCCCGGTCACAGCGCTGAGCGCGTCAAACAACGCCAAAGAGGCCACAAAGCTGCGCAATGCAGCGACGCCTGCCGGCTCGCTTGGGCGCAATACCAGCGTCGCGGCGAAGTTGCCTTTGGGCATGGACCACGCACGCCCGCGACGTCCGCGAGCTGCTGTTTGGTTCAGTGCTAGGATCCAATGCGGCCCAGACAGCGTTTGCGCGACGCGGCGCGCCTCGTCCAATGTGCTGTCGACCTGTTCCAGTATGTCTTGGCCGTAGCCGGTCGGCCAAGATGTCATTTCATCACTCTTTCTGTGGTGACACGTGGGATCAGTTGACCAGCGCCGTTGCAGCCGCTGCTGCCGCGCCTTCGATCCCAAACAGGTTCACAATCCCAATGACCATGACCGCAGCGGACGCCATCAGGAATCCCCACAAGACTGGCGATTTCCCGCCATCCAACGTGTCGCCCCTGTCTTCGCCAAAATACATGAAAAAGACGATCCGCAGGTAATAATAGGCACCAATCGCAGAGGCGACGGCTGATGCGACAACCAGCCAGACAAGGCCCGCTTCCACGCCTGCCATCCAAACACCAAACTTCGCGAAAAAGCCCAGCATTGGCGGAACACCTGCAAGCGAAAACATCAACACCAGCAACGCCAACGCCTTAGCCGGTTCCTTTTTCGCATAGTTGTTCAGCGAAGAAATATCCGTCACCGGTTGGCCGTCTTTTTCCATCATCAGGATAAAGGCAAAAGTGCCCACATTCATGGTCACATAGATCGCCATATAGACCAGCATCGCCTGCACACCCGCTTCGTTGCCTGCGGCAAGGCCGATCAATGCGTATCCCATATGGGCAATCGACGAGAACGCCATCAGTCGTTTGATGTTGGTCTGTCCAATCGCGGCAATCGCACCAAGGAACATCGACAGCACAGACAGCAACGCAACCACTTGCTGCCAGTCTTTCACGGCCCCACCAAAGGCATCATGCATCACACGCGCAAACAACGCCATGGCCGCCACTTTGGGGGCTGTGGCAAAGAACGCGGTGACCGGTGTGGGTGAACCTTCGTAAACATCCGGTGTCCACATGTGGAACGGAACCGCAGACACTTTGAACCCGAACCCCGCGATCAAGAAGACCAGACCAAACAGCAAGCCGATGGACACATCGCCATGCACAGCCGTTTGGATAATGCCCGAGAACAGCGTTGTGCCAGAATAGCCATACACAAGCGACGCGCCATAAAGCAGCAAGCCCGAGGACAACGCACCCAGAACAAAGTACTTCAGGCCCGCTTCCGTGGATTTCGCAGAGTCACGGCGCAAAGACGCAACGACATACAGCGCCAAGGATTGCAGTTCCAACCCCATATACAACGCCATCAAGTCGCCAGCCGACACCATGACCATCATGCCTACAGCAGCCAGAGCCACCAACATGGGGTATTCAAACCGCAACAACCCTTTTTGGGTCATGTAGCCTTCGCTCATCAACAAAACAGCAGCCGCCGAGACCAAAATCGTGACCTTGGCAAACCGGGCAAATGCGTCGTCAACGAACATGCCGTTGAAGGCGACTGTTGTGCCCTCTCCGTTCAGGCCAATCCACAGCGCCAATGCCAGCATCACAGCCGACGTTGCCCACAACAAAAGAGAGGCCACTTGGTCTTTGCCCGTGTAGACGGCCCCGACCAATGCCAACATGGCGTATACCGCCAGGACAATCTCAGGCAAAATTGCGTTCAGATCCGCGCCCATAGCTGCGTCCTCTTAATTGTTCTCGGCGACCAGCGTCGCCGCAGCAGCTTCATTCAAAGCCGTGTCATAATTCGATACGAGCGCCTCGACCGAGGGGCCAATCACATCCAGAACCAGCGCCGGGTACACACCCAACAGCAAGGTCATCACCACCAGCGGCGCAAAGATCCAGCGTTCGCGGGATGTCATATCCTGAATGGTTTTCAGGCTTTCCTTGATCAAGTCGCCCATCACCACGCGACGATACAGCCACAGCGCATACGCAGCCGAGAAGATCACACCCGTGGTCGCAATTGCAGCCACCCATGTATTGACCTGGAATGTCGCCATCAATGTCAGGAATTCGCCCACAAACCCAGAGGTGCCCGGCAGACCCACATTCGCCATGGTGAACAGCATAAAGATCATCGCATAGGCTGGCATCCGGGTTACCAGACCGCCGTAAGCGTCGATTTCACGCGTGTGCATCCGATCATAAATGACACCAACACACAGGAACAACGCCCCCGATATAAAGCCGTGGCTAATCATCTGGAAGATCGCGCCATCGACGCCCTGTTGGTTGGCCGTAAAGATGCCCATGGTCACAAAGCCCATATGCGCAACAGAAGAATACGCAATCAGCTTCTTCATGTCTTCCTGCACCAGCGCCACCAGTGAAGTGTAGACAATCGCAATCGCAGACATCCACAGAACCAGCGGTGCCATCACTTCGGATCCCACTGGAAACATGGGCAGGCTAAACCGCAGAAAGCCGTAGCCGCCCATTTTCAACAGGATCGCCGCCAATACGACAGAGCCCGCCGTCGGGGCCTGAACGTGTGCATCTGGCAACCAGGTGTGCACTGGCCACATTGGCATTTTGACCGCAAAGCTCGCGAAGAACGCAATGAACATCAGTGTCTGCAAACCACCCACAACCTGCACACCCAACAGGTTGAACGTTTCAAACTGGAACTGGTGGTTTAACAAAACCTCGATATCTGTGGTTTGTGCGTCGACATACATCGCCACCATCGCAACCAGCATCAGGACCGACCCAAGGAAGGTATACAGAAAGAACTTGAAGCTCGCGTAGATGCGGTTCGCCCCACCCCAAATCCCGATGATCAGGAACATGGGGATCAGACCTGCCTCGAAGAACAGATAGAACAGCACCAAATCCAGCGCCATGAAGACGCCCAGCATCAGCGTTTCCAGCAGCAGGAACGCGATCATGTATTCTTTGACCCGCACTTTCACATCCCAGCTGGCCAGAATGGTCAGCGGCATCATAAAGGTGGTCAGCATCACAAACAGGACTGATATACCATCAACACCCAGTTTGTATTGCAGGCCCATGATCCATTCACCCTCTTCCAGAAACTGAAAGCCGGTGTTTTGCGCGTCAAAGCCGAACAAGATGAACAGTGAAATCAGGAATGTGGCCGTCGTCGCAATCAATGCCAACCACTTGGCATTGCGCTGCGCCGCTTCGTCCTCGCCCCGCAAAAACAGCGCAAGGATCAAGGCTGCCAGCGCCGGAATGGCCAGTGTAATGGAAAGAAGGTTATCCATCAGTGAGCCCCTCCGCTCAGAGTCATCCACGTGATCAACAAGGCAATCCCGATCACCATCGCAAAGGCATATGTGAAGATATAGCCAGACTGTGCGCGTCCCGCGAGGCGGGTGAAGAACGGAATGATCCCCATAGAGACACCGTTAATCGCACCGTCAATCGTGGACCCGTCACCGCGTTTCCAAAAGAACGTCCCGATCATTTTGGCAGGTTGCACAAAGATAAAGTCGTAGACCTCGTCGAAGTACCACTTGTTTTTCAGGAACAGATACAGCGGACGTTGGTTTTCCGCCAAACGCTTGGGCCAGTCTGTGTTTCGGATATAGAACAGATAGCTCAGTATAAATCCAAGCAGCATTGCGATGAACGGCGACACTTTAACCCAATTCGGAACCGCATGCGCGTCGTCCAGAACATGGTTGTCCGGGGCAAAGTACAACGCGCCCTCGCCCGGTTTGCCAGCAAAGACATAGTGATGATCGTCACCATGGCCTTTGTCGTCGCCGTGATGCGCTTCGGCTGTGCCGTCTTCTTCATGTTTGGCATGGGTATCGTCCGAGTGATCATCGCCATGCGTGTCCTTAGCATGATCATCCCCGTGCGCCCCTGCTTCGGCCACCGGAATACCATAGAATTTGCCAACATAATCAGCGTGACCAAAGAAGCTCTTATACCAAATCATACCCGAGAACATGGCACCCAAGGCCAAGACACCCAGTGGGATCAGCATAACCATCGGACTTTCGTGCGCGTGGTCATGCGTATGCTTGTCACCCCGTGGCTTGCCATAGAACGTCAGGAACATCAGCCGCCAGCTATAGAAGCTGGTCATAAAGGCAGCGATCACCAATGCCCAAAAGCCGAACATGGACCCACCCGCAAAGGCGCTTTCGATGATCGCGTCTTTGGACAGGAAGCCAGCAAAACCGATATGAGTCAGCGGAATGCCAACGCCGGTAATGGCCAAGGTGCCAATCATCATCGCCGCAAATGTGTAAGGGATTTTCTTACGTAAACCGCCGTAATTGGTCATGTCCTGTTCGTGGTGCATTGCGTGGATCACCGACCCGGCCCCTAAGAACAACATCGCCTTAAAGAATGCGTGCGTGAACAAGTGGAACATCGCGGCGGAATACATACCCACCCCTGCGGCCACAAACATGTACCCCAACTGCGAACAGGTTGAGTAAGCGATGACACGTTTGATGTCGGTTTGAACCAAGCCCACAGTTGCCGCAAAGAACGCGGTCATGGCACCGATCACCGTGATGAACGCAGTGGCTTGTGGCGCGAATTCCATCAAAGGCGACATGCGGCAGATCAGGAAAACGCCAGCCGTTACCATCGTCGCGGCGTGGATCAGCGCGGAAACAGGCGTTGGCCCTTCCATCGCGTCGGGCAACCACGTGTGCAGGAACAATTGCGCGGATTTGCCCATCGCACCGATGAACAGCAGGAAGGCAATCAGATTGGCGGCGTTCCACTCGGTCCACAGAAAGCTAAGCTGCGTTTCTGCCAAAGTCGGCGCGGCGGCAAACACATCATCAAAGCGGATCGAATCCGTTAGGAAGAACAGCGCGAAAATACCAAGGGCAAAGCCAAAATCGCCAACCCGGTTGACCACAAACGCCTTGATCGCAGCCGCATTGGCCGTTGGTTTACGATAGTAAAAGCCGATCAAAAGGTATGACGCGACGCCCACACCTTCCCAGCCAAAGAACATCTGAACAAGGTTGTCTGACGTCACCAGCATTAACATTGCGAACGTGAAGAACGACAGATACGCAAAGAAGCGCGGCTTATAGCTTTCGCCTTCTTTCCATTGTGGGTCGTCTGCCATGTACCCAAAGGAATACAGGTGCACCAGGCTCGATACAGTGGTCACCACAATCAGCATGATG
>CALHST010000315.1 GCA_938038825.1 uncultured Paracoccaceae bacterium
CACATCCGCTGCAACGTTTTCAGCAGACCCAAGGAACACGCCATGCCCCGCCACCGCCGCCTGATGCGCCAACACCGCGCGCATCCGTTTGCGTCGTGATCCAACAGAATACAACTCTGGCACGCCTGCTGCACGAAACCAATCGATCCAAGGGTCACCTGACCGATCGCGCAATAAACGAAAGTTCAACAAATTCGCGGGATCGCCCTGAATCGCCGCTTCGATCTGTGGCGTCGCATAGGGATAAACCCAGGAATTGCTGACCAAACGCGCGGGTCGATCTGGGTTACCACTCAGCACAAAGCGAATTGCGATATCTGCCTCGTATCGTGAAATGTCGGCCAATTGGCTTGTCGCGTCCAATTCCAGTTCGATATCGGGATACATGTCGTGAAAGCCGCCCAGATTGGGCACCAGCCACTTTACTGCAAACGCGGTTTCGCAGTTCACAACCACGGTGCCTTCCGCCTTGGCCGCGAACACTTCGGTGGCTTCCGCGATGGCATCAAAGGCGGGGGTCAGCGCAGCCAAGTACCGCGCCCCTTCCGCAGTCAAGGCGACACCACGGGGTAAATCCCGAAAGAAACGCACCCCCAAACGATCTTCTAAACCTCGCACATGCTTTGACACCGCCGAATGACTGACGCCCAACTCATCTGCAGCCCGCGAAAAACTTTCATGGCGTCCCGCGGCCTCAAAGGCGCGCACAGCATTAAGAGGAGGAAGAACGCGGGACATCGTTTTATGTGAGATTTTCTCACATGACGTGTCAAGTAATAGCTTTTTATTTTTGTACCGCCGTCTGGCAATTTTTGATCGAAAAAGTCAATAAAATAGGTGTTTTCATGACCCCTTTCTTCTTTAACGTGCCTTGGCGCGACTGGATATCTTTTGCCAATAACGCGACGAATTCGAAACAAAAACGCCCAAATATTGATGCGCTGCCCAAAAGTCTGTCAACGCATCTGGCGCGTGATATTGGCATCTCTGACAGTGATCTGGAAAGGCTGCGCCATCAATGGCCCAGTGAAACCGCACTTCATTCCCGTTGGTAAGCCGGGCATTTTACTACTTGGCACAAGCTGCTAAAGCAGACCCTGATGGTTCAGGATCTTGATACAGTTTTTTCAGCCCTCGCGGACCCAACGCGGCGCGCGATCCTGACCATGTTGTTGGAAGACGATATGGCTGTCACAGACGTGGCTGATCCGTTCGACATGTCACTGGCGGCAATTTCCAAACATTTGGTTGTTCTGACCCGCGCAGGCTTGATCAGCCAAGAACGCCGGGGCCGCGTCAAATGGTGTAAGCTGGAACCAGACGCCTTGCGCGATGCCTCTATCTGGATGCAAAGTTTCGGCCAATTCGAAGCCGTGAACCTTGACGCCTTTGAACGTTTTCTGGAACGCGAAGACCTTAGCCCAGCGCCAGACTCACCAGAGTCACAATAATAGCCAGACCAGCAATGTTCAGCGGAATTTTGATTGCGGACATAATCTTTACCTTTAAGCACCTCGCGAACCCCCACGGCCCGCACACATTGGCACTCTGTCCTAAGAAATAGTAAACGTGCAGGGGAGATCAGCCCCCAGCTTCCCCTCAGTTGGTAAAGTTTGAGAGATTGGCTGAAACACTCACGCCTCGCGCAGCAACATCAGCAAGGCAATTACTGTAAGCCCCATACCACCCAACACGATTACCGGCGGAACATCGCGGCCTAACGCAATTTCCCATAGGATCACCCATGTCGGAGTTAGGTAAGTATAAGCCATCACTTTGGCCGCAGGCAGGTGTAATGTGGCAAATTGCAGCAAAACAAATGTCATCGCGCTTGCAAAAATCGCCAGATATCCAAGCGTGATCCACACAATCCACGGCAAGGCACCCCAATCTATGATCCGCAACGTGGGCCAACTATACAGGGTCAGAATGACGCCCCCCGCCAACAGCATTCCAAAGGTGAAGACCACCGGCGGTTCACCGCGGTTCAGCTTTCGCACAAGGGGCGTATAAGCCGCGTGAGCGACGCACCCAAAGAAGTATATCACTTCGCCCTGCCCTACTTGGAACGCAGCCAACGCGGCGACGTCACCCCGAAAAATCACCCAAAGCGCCCCGGCACCTCCGATGGTCAAAGCCACCGCCATGCGCGGCGTCGTGATTTGGCGCAACAAGACCCATCCAAAACCAGCGGCCAGAACGGGCGTCAGGGTAAACACTGCAGCTGCGCTTATCGCGGATGCTGTCTTGAGCCCCTCGAACATCAGCACAAAGTAAATCCCGAACAGCCCGCCCAAAACAAGATACCGCCACGGTGCAACCCAGGCGCTGCGCGGCACACCCGTTGTGGCCCAGGCTGCGACGCCGATGACAAGCGCCGCAATCCAGAAACGCACCGCAGTTAAGGCCGCAGGGTCAATCTCGTTTGCACTCATCACGCCCAGCGAAAAGCTTCCTGCCACGAGAGCCGAGAAACACAACATCGCAACATGGCCTTGCACAGAGGAGCTCATGCCTCCCAGCTGACTGCCTCGGCCTTTAGGTGTTTCAGGAATGCCTGCACTTTTGTTGTTCTGTGCAAATCGACATGAGTCACCAACCACAATGGTCCTGACCAATCGTCACGGCTTGGGATCACTTCTTTCAAGTTTGTGTCTTTGCGGGCTTCGATCACGGGCATGAACCCAATCCCCGCACCAGCACGCACCGCCGCCTCAATCGCCCATGTATCGGTTGAGCGGAATCGAATCTGATCTTCCGACACCTGTTCGCGCAGCCACACATAAAACGGGGCGCGAGATTGCGCATTGTCATGCGCCACAAACCGGTGCCCCGCGAAATCCGTTTCGTCCTTGGGCACCCCATAATGATCCACATAAGATTGCGAGGCATACATCCCCATGCGCTGACGAAAGAACGCCTGCACCACGTTGTCAGGCTGATCCGGTGCAGCTCCGGCCCGAATGGCCACGTGGGCCTCGCCATATTCCAGACGAAACAAACGCTCGCCCGTCAAAAACCGGATCACAACGTCTGGATAGGCAACTTGGAAACTTCGCAAAATCGGGGCCAGCAACGGCGACAGAGATACAAGGGAGGTAATAACGAGCTCCCCCGAAACACCCGACCCTTGCCCTTTGATCCGCCCCGACAGCTGCGCGAATTGCTCATCCGTGGTTTGCGCCACCCGCATCAGATCCTTGCCGGCCTCGGTCGCGGTGTAGCCTCGCGCATGGCGCTGAAACAACTTTACACCCAATCGGCCTTCAAGCGCATCAATATGTCGGATG
>CALHST010000316.1 GCA_938038825.1 uncultured Paracoccaceae bacterium
ATCGACAAATCCTTGTTCTCGGCGAAGACGGTTGCCAGCATCAGCGTGGTTGTTGACTTCCCACACCCCCCTTTCGGGGAAAGAACACTTACAATCATAGGGTTGCTCGATTTTATATATTATATCACGTAATTATTTATACCACGTACTTTAATATACAACAACATATAAAGTTACGTGATATTTTTTATGACGTGAAATATTAAATACTACATTCTAGGTGCGTTGCTTGCACCTATGCAGATCCACGTCGCGACACCCACTTCCGGCAAAACCCTAAGAACGCCTTGTCTGGGTTTTTTGGAGCTTCCATATCTTGATCAAGTAATTTGGCGACCCATGTCCGCCATTCTTGCTCTAGCACATAGACATCCCAACCGCGGGCGATATCGCGGGCTTGTTCATAGGTCTCGGCCTGCAGCGATTGACCAAATTGTGAACGCGGGTCTGCAATGACGGCCTGCCGATTGGTGAAACTGACCATGTCATCATCTGTCAGACTCACGCTGTAATCGGGCAGGTGGTCAAAATCGCACAAGGATTTCACAGCCATTCGGAAGTTCCGCTTGGCATCGCTGGACCCACATTTCTTTTGTAACTTTCCAAGTCCAATCTGCCAGTTACTCTTCGCTCCACAATGTTTGCGTGCGATCTCATAAATCCGGCGTTCAATTGGTTTGCGCAGGCGAAAATAATCGGGATGCAGAGTAAGAACTTCATTCGCTTCGATGGCATTAAACAGCCATTTAGAGATGGTAATCCCCCATTCCACCACACGACCATCATGACGTGTCCGCCGGATTTTAGCGCCTTCAATCAGACCAAACGCTTCCCAGGTTTCGTCCCCTCCGGTTTTGATGGTTGTGCGCAAACGAGTTCCATCCAACCGATCCAGAGAGTCACGCAGCAGATCATAGTCATGCCCCCCTGTGTGACGATTGCTGAACTGGAGGAAGTCCTGTGCGTTAAACGCGATTTGGCGACTGTAACTGCGCCCATCTTTCTTGGCTGCCATGATTTGGCTTATCGCAAAAATCAGCAGATCCTTGTCATAGATATTTGCGATCCCCTTTGCACTTGGCGTGACCTCAAGCATAACGTTGCCATGCACATAGCGCTTCACCTCGTAAATCGGGCGTTTTGAGAGCGTAAAGACAGGATGTTCCATCGAAGCCATGTCACTCTTGATGACCGCATCCGCGACATCGCAGATGAACAAATTTGTCTGTGGATGCCGATCTGGCAAAAGTGGTTTGTTCATTGCTCTCTCCTGTGATTCCCCAAGCGCCTGTTTTGACTCTTAAAATCGCGCCTTATCGGGATAACGGCTGCACCTCGGACTCTATCGGGACATTAGCTGCACCACAAGGTTTATCGGGATAACGGCTGCATTCTATCGGGATAACGGCTGCAATTTATCGGGATAACGGCTGCACCTCGGACTCTTTAGATTCCTGAATCCAAAAGAGAAAACAGCACTCAAAATATGCGTAACACTCTATAACACATATTTAACACAGAGGCTGTGGAAAAGCCTGTGAATAAGCCGGCATGTGACTCTAATTCTGGGAATCACCGTGAAATTTATCGAATCGGTTCACAGAGTTACCCGAAACCGATTCTGCAAAAGTTACAAAAATGGAATGAACCGAACGTGCTCTATTTCAGCTGAGCCGTGTTGATCTGCTGCTGCTGTACCTGCCCAATTTGCGATGCTCGGATCAACCGCCCAGAGGTTCAGAAATAGCCGGGACGGTTCTGACGGAATAGGCCCGTCTGATATGTGATGTTCGAAAATCAGTACATCATTTGCATACCATTTCAAAACATCTGGATGCCATTCAAACGCATAGCGCACCATGGCGTCTGCAGCATCAAATCCCAAATCAACAAGGTGCGCAGTCATCTCTCCATCGACGAACCAAGCGATGTGCATCTTTGTCGTATCTTGGCCAAGAAACTCGATGTCGATTTCGTCATGGCGCGTTCCATAATGAGGGCCCGTATACACAAAAAAACCTGTGACCAGACCAGCTCCTTTGGCCGGCTTCATATTAACCTCATATCGACCAAAGCGCGTCGGCTCTTCTCGGCGAATTGAGCTTCCAACAAAGCGATTTCCAGACCCTTTCTGAGGGGCAAGAGCCAAAGATAGACCCTCTTTAATCTGCACCAAATCATCCCGCCAGTCTGTATCGAATTTGGGATGTGAGAAGTCGTAATTCGCAACATACCAGTCTGATTCTATTGCCTTAAATTCTTCTACGAATCCTAAATCATCTGCCATGACAGAAGATCCCAAAGCGACCACAGCCAGTGTAATTTTGTACCAACACATCCAAAGTCATCCCCAAACTATTAACGCAATTTAACCTTGCGAAATTTGCATCAAATTTGACACGTTAATCGTTTGTTAAGGTTAATGTCTGGGAACCCTCACACGTTTTCATAAAACTTTTGGTAAGGGTCATTTTTCGACCACATATGGATCTCATCACGACCCGGTTTGAATGGCCTAACGCTCTTGCAGACAAAGAGGCGTGGGCAATGAAACTCAAAGCATTAGGTGCAGTGATTGTTCTGATGATTGGGGTGTATTTTTTCCCCAGAGCAGACACATCGGACCAAGAGACCGCAGCGTATCTGGCCAATGAGATAACGCTGGATGGACAGGCGATTTTTTACCTTGTCCAAGAGGATATCCGCAAAGAATTGTGGTCAGTTCATTGCCGACAGCCAATGCGTGGCTGTGTGGCCAGAACCTCCGGCTTGGTTCTGCGCCTCGATGAAAACGCCCAACCATGGTTGCTTGCTGCAGTATCTCATAAAGCGCGAATCTCACTCAAGCAAAAGAACTACACGCAGGATGGTCAGGGATTGTTTTCCAAGCCTCTCACTCCAAGCAATATCTCGCGTTTGTCGACGGATGAGAGCTTTGTTGTGATTGAAGAAAATGGTGTCGTGTTACACCGTATTCGAACAACCGGTTTGGCTGAATTGGTATCCTATTTGACGTGGATCCATAGCGAAACTGCCCGGACATTACGGGATGCGCGCCTTTGGCCTCGCAATGACAGTTTAAGCGTTCAAAATATGACTCCGGAAGTGCTGCAGCGCTATAATATCATGCGACGCCGTGCGATTGAAAACCAACGTTTACGCATTCGGTCTGCCGATGATCAACTTGCGTTGACTGCAAGTCATGCGGAAGAAACATCGTTTTAGAAGCCCATAAACTATGGGCCTTAATTCAATTTTTCGCGTGAAAATGGTTTTTTAAGACCACTGCTTTATCCCCATGCCGGTACGGTACGCATGGGATCATGATATGCTTCACTTCTCGGATAGGGGCAAAGGCGAGCCTCATCCTGAAAAAGACGAAGGCGACAACGTAAACGCTCCAAAAGTGGCTGACATTCTGATGATGGATCGGTCCGACGTGCGTTGGGCCGCGATTTTAAGTGCTCTGTTTTCGACGGGTCGCATGATGTGTCTGTTTGCATTGGCAGTCTTGGGAATTTTCTTTGGAACGGTTGTCGCCAATCAAGGCGAAGTTCGAATGATCCCTATTCTGCTGGGTCTTGGGCTCACCTTTGTCATCGGTATTATTCTACTGGAATTTGCGCATGTTCGCGCTTTGGCTGGCTACAGAGATGCGCGTCGGCGGTACGCGTTGCGTAGCCGCGCGTTGGTTGCCGGCGCTATCTGCATCGTCTTATGTATGATCCATCCTTTAATGGGCCTGGCAATCCCGATTGGGGCCGGGGTAGGGGCCTTGGGGCAGCTTGTTTTATCGCGTTATGCAAGGAATGAACCTTTGTGGGATTTCCTTCCGACAGAGGCAATTTCAATCCTGTCTGGCCGGGATCGTATCGGTGCCACACTGGCAACAAGCCGACCCCGGGACCATGCCTTGGCTGCTGTTGTGACACGGTCAGGATCTGCGCTGTCCGTGGTTGTTGCCTTGGCGATTGGCGCATTTTTAATTGCTCAAAGTATTATGGCCATCGCTGCATTTGTGCCCCTTGTTTTGGGGACTTTATGGGCAACCGAAGCCATTCTGGAATATGTACATAACCACTTTTCCCAAGAGGAAGTCACGTTGTTACCCGTGTCAGAAGTGCGCGCGGGGCCAGCTCCGGATGAAGATGATACACAGGATCAGCTTGGTCTAAAAGTTCATGATCTCAATGTTCGAAATCACAAAGGTGTGGCGCTTCTGCGGGGGATCAATCTGAACATTGCACCGGGGACAGTTACGGCAGTCATTGGCCCCAGTGGGGCCGGAAAAAGCCTGCTATTACAGTCCATCGTCGATCCGTTTTCCCTTGCCAACATGGAAGTGTCGGGGTTCGTACGACAAAGTGGCCAAGATTTATGGAAGCGGCAAACGTCGGCACAATCCGTCCCGGCAGTCTTTTTACCGCCACATCCCGTTGTATTGCCCGCAACTGGGGCTGAGAACTTATCCTGTTTCCATGGTGATGAAATGCTCACGCGTGGGAAGTGGTTTTTGGAGCAGATGGTTTACGCCGTTGATATGGTCGATGACATTTGCGCCGCCCAGAATGCGCAAACACTGCCGTCGATGCAGATAAAAGCACTTGCGATGGCACGGGCGTTCACCCTTGGACCACAAGTTTACCTCATGGATCGCCCAGAAGACGGTTTGCCGGAAAAGCAAATTGCCGCTTTGGTGCATCGCATTGAACAAGAAACCCGGATGGGGCGTTGCGTGGTGATTGTCACAGACAAACGCGCGTTGCTGGATGTTTCTGATCAAATGGTGGTTCTTCAAGATGGGCAGGTCATTGATTATGGCCCCTCAAAAGAAGTGCGGGGTCGCATGGAAACTGGGTGGGCGCGGTTCCTGGGTGCCCGCCGTTTGGTGACAGAAGAGAATTTGTGTAACTGGATCCATTCACATTTCTATCGGGACGGGGATGAAGCGAACCGGCGCAAGGTTGCGCAAGTCGCGTCTGATCTTTTGACCTTTTCTTGTCAAACTGCGAACCCTTTGACCCCAGGTGATGTGAGTTTCACATTCAAGCACTTCCGCGGCTTTTGTATTTTGCGGATGCAGGACAGTGATCCCCCCGTTAGCGCAGGCAAGCTGCAGCAGGCACAGGATGAAGTCAGCAATGATGACGGAGAAAGCAAGCTGTCGCAGCTTGCTCGTATCATACGGAACTCAATGAGTATTGAAGCAGATATGCGGGGGGATGAACGTCTGCTTGAAGTGAAGATTGAGACATATGACCCGCGCAAGGTTCCACCACCGAAAGCAGAGGCTGTGCATGTCAGCGCCGATACCTAGATCGGTCTACACAAAAGTTCCCACAAGTTTTCCACGCATCAGCCGGTTGTTGTGGCTCACTTGGGGGGGAGCTTTTGCGTTTGGTTTAAGTGCCCTATGGGTCCTTTTGTTGATGGGCAGCAATCTGGCATCACATCGGTCTTATGTTGGACAGCTGCGCCCCGAAAGTGACCCGATTACAGTCATCTTGCCGCAAGGTGCCATTCTAGATCAGGTGGTGGCGACCCCAAATGAAGAGATCCGAACGGGTCAAACATTAGCGACGCTCAACATTGCAGCCATGACGCGGAGTGTCGAGCGACTCTCGAAAGAGCTTTTGCATGATGATCTTCTCAAAGAGTGTCTTTTGGCGGAACAATTACCGGACACCACATTCTTTTCAGAGATCCCTAAGGGGGCTCGTGATCTGCTGATTTTGGCGATCCAAGAATGTGACCAATTCATTCAGAACAAGAGCCAGATTCAGCTGAATCTGGAAAAAACCCTTGTTGGCTTACATGAAAAACGCCGACTGATTGCGCGCTATATCCGTGTTCTGACCGAACACTCCGAACGGGATCTGTCGCCGGACAAAAAACAAGCAGACGCCCGGCAAGCCTTGGCCTTGGCCCTGTTGCGCAACAAGCTTGATAAGCAAATGACAGACCATCAGGTGCAAGCTGAAAAAGACACAGCAGAATTACGCACCAGACGTCTGGATCGTGTGCGTACATTGACGGATGTCATCAACATTAAAACAGAACTACGCCATAGTATCGAAGCGCTTTTAGAAACACCGCGTGTTCAAGCACCAAAAGACGGTTTCATTGTGCATGTACGCAGTGTCCCGCATTCCGATCCTTTGCGAGAAGATACGCAATTCATTGAGATGCGACCTGAAGCGGGGTTAGGATATCAGGCATATTTCGATGTTTCCCACGAATTTCTAAACGGGGTAGAGCCTGGCGATCGCGTACGTATGCGGTTACTGGGGGATTGGAAGAATGCGCCGATCCTCGTTGGAGAAGTGCGTAATCTTGATGCTTTAAACAGCTCTGTCGTCCGTGTTGATGTTGCCTTGGATGAGCGTAGTATTGTGGACCTTGATGATCCAGAGAATGGGATTGCTTTACGATACACAGGGACTGCTTCTGAAATTCGTGTCAAAAAAGACCACTTCAATGCGTTTGATGCCCTGAATATGCAGCTTCGCAATGGTATTCTTGAGCAAGGGGAAGACTGGTTCATTGCGCGGCTTGCTGGGCAATATCTCAATCTTTCAGATCTTGGTTTCGATCTTTGAGAGATCGATCAAAAATTCAAAACGCCTATGATAACTCCGCCGCAAAAGAGGGCAGGGGGCAGGTCTACTCCTCGAACGCTTTCTTCCAGATGCTCCACAGCGGTTGTATCAAAAATTCACCCAATGTGACGCTATCAACGCTAAGTGCCACTGAAATTGGCATCCCTTGCACCAGCTGAAACCGATCTTTCATACGATTGCGTGCAGCGACAACATCGTCTGCCGAGATCGAAGCCCGGGCAAGATAGTGGATCACTTTGCCGTCACGATCTTTCACGGGTTCTTCGGCAACAGACAAAACGCGCGCTGTCAAAAGGGGTGCATCCCGTGCGGGCAGGCTGGTTATGGTCAATTGGCCGTCTTGATCCGGGGACACTTGATCAATGTGACGGGCCGGGATCCAAAGCTCTATCTCGGGATCTTCTAATGGCAAGGAGATGACTGCGAGTGTATCACTCGGCCGCGCGACCATACCTGCGGCGACAAAGGGTAGGCTGGTGATCATACCATCAGCTGGAGCGCGGATCTTGGATTCGCTGAGTACATACGCAATGCGGTCCAACTCAGACTCGATGCTAATCAATTCTCGTTGGTTCGTTGATTTCTGTTCAGCCAGGGATGTCATATGCTCTGAGCGGATCAGGTCGTTCTCGGTTTCAGCTGCTGCGATATCGGCTTTGATCGCCTCTATTTCCAAGTTCTGACGCGAAATTTCGACATTAATCTGCAACACAGCCTCTTGTAATTGTTCGACTTGTGTCTGTGTGACATGCCCCTTCTTCGCCAAGGATTGGGATTTTTCCAACCTTTCAGTGGTGTTGCGATGTCGATTTTCTAAAATGGCTTTGCTGGATATCAAAAGCTTCAAGTTCTCGTGCGCGGCCTTCAGGCGGGACCGGCCCGTTGTCAGGCGTGCTGTAAAAGATCGATCTCGTTCCTGATACATGCGCGTAATTGCCGAAAAACGACTGTCCGAGGGCACGGTTTGTGTCCCGGTTACGAGCCGTTGTTCAATTTCGTCCAACTCTTCGCTCAGCAAAATGGCACGTTCTGTCAAAGCACTTTGGGTCAAAAGAAGCTCTGACTGATCTAAGGTGAGTAATAGGTCCCCTTTTTTGACGCGGTCATATAAAGCGACATGCACGGTTTCGATCCGTCCACCGGATGGATGCTGCACGGTGCGGCTCGGTTGGCGCGGAGAGATTTCACCCGAAATCCGGATCGTTTTCGCAATTGGCGCATAGCCGGCCCAAAGCGCGACAAAGACAAAGAACCCCAAGACAACAAAGCCGGCGCGCCAGACATCTCGAAATACATCTTTGGGCAACGTATGTGTATCGCTGTTCATCATCCTGCTTTGGCCTTTTCTGGAGGGTCCCGCACGATCTGAGCACAAAGCGCAGTGAAGTTTTCATCGCTTTGATGTTCCAGATGCTCGGACAATTGGACCACTGTTGCCAAAGAGCGCTCGTCCCCTTTTAGGGTCTTTGCACTATCCAAC
Source organism: uncultured Paracoccaceae bacterium (assembly GCA_938038825.1). GTDB lineage: Bacteria > Pseudomonadota > Alphaproteobacteria > Rhodobacterales > Rhodobacteraceae > Aliishimia. Next base: position 8,101 of record CALHST010000316.1, read on the forward strand.
GACGTCACAACGATGTCTTTGACCTTGTCTATTTTCCCTTCGACTTCGCAATCACGTGGTTCTGTAATCGTGATACTACAGCTGTTATCGTTGATAAATTTGAAGTTTAAAGACAGGAATCGGTCCCGATCATCAGGCCCGTTTTTGCTGACAAACAAATAAAGCTCTGTCGCGATGGTGGTTGCCCGCAGTTTTAGATCTTCGTCACCATCACGTACAAATTGGCGCGCCACCCAATCCGTGAGATCCTGAAGAGCCCCACCCGAGATGGGAAGACGCAAACGGCGATGCGAATTTGCGACCCGCCCCATGATTTCTGCACGCGGACCCATATCCACGACGCGACCACGTTCAAGAACGATAATGCGATCGGCTAAATTGACGATCCCCAAACGATGCGCAGACATGACAATCGTGGTTCCGGCGGCTTTGAGACGGTAGATCGCATCTGCCATTTGGCGTTCCGCCTGATGGTCTAACAGCGCGTTAGGCTCATCCATGAACAGGTATTTTGGTCTTTCATACAAAGCTCGCGCAAAGGCGATCCGTTGTTTTTGTCCAGCAGGCAATGCGTGGGGGTAACTGCCAAGATCTGTTTCATATGCATCGGGTAGGGACGAAATCAGCCCATGTATGCCTGCGAGTTTCGCGGCATCCAGAACACGTTCATCGTCCGGAGCGGTTGAAAAGCGTGCGATGTTTTCTGCGACCGTCCCGGGGAAGATGTGACCAGATTGTGGAACATATCCTATGCATGTGTTTCGCGTTTCTGGGCCCAAAGTTCGCACATCGGTTTCGTCCAGAAAGCAGTTTCCTATGGGGGCAGGGGACAGTCCCGCCATGGCTTCGATCAACGTGCTTTTACCGCTTCCGGACTCGCCCATAATGGCGATACATTCTCCGGGTTTGACTTCGAAATTCATGCGTTCCAATCGGGGCGCCTGGCCACCCAATCCGGGGACAGTCAGGTCCGTGACAACAAGTTTCCCTGTTAAGTCCGCTGTCTCGACTTGATGGGCACTGGGGGTCACTTCAACTTGGTCAAGTCGCTTTACTGCATCAATCAGGTGCTCACGTTGTCCGACTAACCGGAAGGCAGCTTCGATGATGCCATTGCATTTCCCCAACAGAATGGAGGCCCCAATCATACCACCTGCAGACAAAGCGCCTTGCGTTACAAGGAAGGCCCCAAGGGATAAAGACCCTATTTGGGTAATCCCACGCAGAAGGCGGGACATGGCGTCAAAAACGTTGCGCTTGGTGCGGGATTTTGTGGCGTGCGGTTTGGCCTGTTCCAAACTGGAAAGATAGCGTTGACCAAGATTTTCATTCAGGGACATCAGTTGCCCTGTTTGGCCACATTCATCCATCTTGGCGAGCGCCGCCAGCCCACCTTGTCGAATGTTCTTTTCTGTACGTTCATCGGGTGTGGCAAGTGTGTTGGCAAGCCATGACGCCAAAAAGGTCAGGCCGCTTGCGACGGAGATGAAAAGCAAGAACGCAGGATGAATCAAAAAGATGGCAAAGAGAAAGAGAGGGATCCAGGGGATATCCAGCAATGTCGAAGCACTGCCAGCCCCCAAAAAGTCCCGCAATTGCGAAATGTCGCGCAAAGGCGCAACGCTTCCATTCGGTTTTGGTGAAGCCAGAAGCTCCCCTGCGAGAGAGGTCTCCAGCCATTCAGAGATACGACCAAGAGCTTGGTCTCGGAAATACTCCACAACACTGGCCACGGCCAGGGCCGTAAAAGCGAGCAACATCAACAGCAAAAGCGTGTTGATGTTGCCACTTGGTACGACACGGTCAAGCACGTGCATCATAAACAGAGGCGAGGCCAACACAGTGAGGTTGGTCACGAAACTGAATAGGATAAGCGGCAACGAAATATTTCGAAGTTCCGCTAAACGATGTGATGCCTGCATAACCTTCTAACCCCCGAAAAAAGTGCAGTTTTATTTTCGGGTCACAAGATGAAATTACTTTCGTCTAGGTCATCTGGATTGATGGATTTGAGCAAGATCTTGTCGCCGGCTCCGGATTTATCGATCCCTTGAAGATTGATTTCCGTTGCCCAGCCTCGGTCGATAATCCGATCCTGAATGTCGTCGTAACTAAGACCGTATGCAGACAAATCGATGCGATCATGTGCGACTTCGAAATCGTGGATCGAGTCACGACCACCGCCATGGCAATAGACAAAGGTGTCACTTGCCCCATCGCCGCTCCATTGACCGCCCCAGAGGTGATCGTTGCCGGCCCCGCCCGAAATAATGTCGGATCCTTCACCACCAATCACGTGGTCATTGCCTGCACCGCCATCCAACGAGTCATCACCGTCCCGGCCTTTGATCCTGTCCTCGCCGGCCCCACCAAGTGCGGTGTCATTGCCCAGGCCAAGATCGATTGTGTCATTATCTGTGCCGCCGAACGCCCAATCGTCACCTTCACCGCCCCAAAGCGTGTCACTGCCAGAGTCGCCTTGCAGGCTGTCATTGCCAGTCCCGCCCGAGAGCTTGTCGTTGCCGGCTCCGCCGGACATGCTGTCGTCACCAGCTTTACCAGCCAGATAGTCATTGCCGGCCCCGCCATCCATTGTGTCGTGACCGTCGCCGCCTTTCAGGGTGTCGTTTCCTTCACCGCCAAACATGCTGTCATCGCCAGCCCCCCCAAAGACTTTATCGTCCCCTTGATCGCCACTGAGTGTATCATCACCCGTACCCCCTTGAAGGGTATCGTTGCCGGCATTGCCATAGATTTCATCGTTGCCATCTCCGCCACGCAGCTTGTCATCCCCGCCTTCTGCTTCTGTCAGCTCGATGTTGCGGATTTGGACAGACGCTGTTGGGTCAACTTCAGTGAAAGGATCAATCGAACGCGGGTCAACAGCCCCATCGTTGGACCCAGTTATCTGAGATTCAGCTTTGAATTCTGCATAGGCACTGCCTGTGTCGAAATCGTAGTTGATCTTGTAGATGGCCCCTTTGCTTGATGTTGCACCATCAAGATCGTGATCACCTCTGTTGAGACCTGCATACAGGTTCCCTTCGCCGTCCATGAAGACTGCACCATAGGCCCCTTTTGGCATGCCATTCAGCATCTCACCTTCGAACAGTGTTCCAGAGATCGGGATAGAGGTCAGTTCAGGTGTGCCGCCGCCGCCATCAAAGTTTGAGACATCGATTTTGTGCAAAATCCCGTTGCCGCCTTGCGTAGACGGGGCCTGTACTGCGTAAAAGGACTGGTCGTCTGCATTAAACGCGATGTCATAGGTGTTTCCTTGGAGGAAATCATTGGGCAAGTAATAGTTCGTCGCGACCGGATTGCCGTTTGCGTCAAGATTATCGACATCAATCTTGGTGATCCGGTTCACAGAAGATTGGAATGTCCACAGGTTCCCACTGTCGTCAAAATCCCCGACATAATCCCCAACCGGCGTTTTCCCGATGCGATAGGTGTTGCCTTCGGCATCCATTGTCACAAGATCTTTAGTGGTGATCGCGTTGCCCAACGCGTCGACACCATTGGATTTGGCAATCCCATAGATCAGATCGTCTTGAACATTGAAACCAATCGCGTTGACCTTGACTGCCGCGGGGGCACCTGCATCCACGTATTCAGACGTTTTGGGATCAAACACCTTAAGTTGGCCGGTAATCACCTGGTACAGTTTGGCCTGACCAGGGGCAAACGCGGCGACATCCGTGTCTTGCCCTTCAATTGTGATCGTTTTTTCATAACTGAAAATCGGCGTGTCCATATTGATCTTTGGACCCATGTCGATGGATCCATCGTTCTCAATCGGTGAATTGCGCAGGCTCAGCTCACCGATTTCGCCTGTGCCATTGATAGAAATGGTATGGCTTTGGAAAGTTCCAGTCGTTGTGGTCAGAGTCTCAATGACCTCTCCATTCCACAAGACATCAACGGTACCGGCACTTGCGCCCGCCGGTAAGTTCGCGGCGATATCGAGAGAGAAGCTGTAAGTTTCACCCGCTTCTGTTTCGACCCGCTGGGACATCATGGGGGCATCTGTTTCCGGGTCTGAAGATCCGTTCCATGCGCCACTTTCTACGAATTGAGAAATACTACTCAGGCCGTCTCCGCCAGTGCGCAGCAAATTATCTTGTGCATTGTCACCATAGATCAGGTCATCGCCATCGCCGGCATTGATCGTGTCAGCGCCAAAACCCCCTTCGGAATAATCGTTTCCGTCTTCCAGATTGATTTTGTCACGGCCCGTGCCGCCAAAACCACGATCATTGCCGGTCCCGCCATTGATCCGATCGCTGCCGCTGCCGCCATACATGTCGTCATTGCCGGCATTGCCAAGCAGCACGTCACCCCCGACGCCGCCGATAATCACATCGTCGGATCCATCGGCAACCATGTAGGGGTCCACGCTGTCAGGGTTCACGCGGTCTGCATGATAGACCCATTCGCCATCAACCAATTCCCATTCGCTGCCAGCGCCGCCGCCAACCAATAGGTCATTCCCACCATGGCCGACTAAAAAGTCTTCGCCAGTGCGGCCTTCCAAACGATCATCACCGCCGTCTGCGGTGCTTTCTACATTGTTTGCTTCTATGGTCGCTGCGAGGTTTCTGGGGCCAATGTCGATCGTAAATACGCTGTCGTCAAAATCTAGATCCCCACCACCGTGGAGATCTTCAAAGCCCAACTGAAGTGTACCATCTGCGCTGGAATGCCCGAGTGCATGCGTTATGCCATCCGCATTAGACGCTGTATCCGCCCCGGTTGCTGTCGCATGATACACATTTCCATTAAGATCTGTGACGGTTCCATCTTCGGATACAAACTGCAACTGCGGAGGTGTGGCATCATTGATTCCGCCGATGGCACCATTTGGTGTTACAAATTGGAATGCGCCCTCGCCAAGATTGGCAAAGTCGTTTTGAGAAAATCCATTTGCGATCAAGAAGAACCCGACGTCGCTGCCCGCGGTGGCGGCAATATTGACTGTAGATTCACCGGCCTGAAGATTGCCTCCGGACCCTTGTAGGGACGCGTTTTCCCATACAACCTGAACATCTGTGATGCGGCCGGTGTCAGGGTCAATCTTATATGTACCAATTGTGTTTCTGTAACCGGCGCCTTCGGAAGCAAACGTGAGAGACATTGAATAGTCTTCGACGATGTTAAGGCTTCTGGGGTTGAAACTGATGTCATCAATTGTGTCGCCGACCAAAGTATCCTGACCAGATCCGCCGGTCACATAATCGTCTCCGAGGCCAGCCTGAACAGCATCATTCCCACCTCCGGCTGCAATGTTATCATTGCCAGAACCTGTCGTGATATCATCGGCATTCTCAGTGCCTTGAATACTCTCAGAGTCACTCATCTCACACTCTCCTTGGACTTTTTGTTGTCCTAGGGCTTGCGCAGTTTATGAGTGCTTAATGCCGCAATGTGTTCTGGGATTACGGTTAATGTGAGATCACCACCGTGCCGCGGCACACGGTTATAAAATGTGGCGAAGCTGGGGCTTCATCACATGAGTGGCTTGTGTCGATGTCAGAATGTGCTGATCTTGGGCATGGAAAATAACAGGGCTTATTGGCTTTGTTGAGTCACAGATTGGAAGTAATCCGTCAGAAGCTGATATTCGTTGTTTTTGTTTTCCATCGTGGGGATCTGGGCGCGCAATTCTTGGAGAATGTCATTCACAACAGTATCGTTTGCCATTTCTGGTTCAGGTTCTGCAGCGTTTTGTTGCTGCTGTTGTACGATCATCAAAGCGACATCTGGTGCTAAACCAATTTCTGTCATGAGATACTCCAAGTGTTTTGCCACTTGAGAGGCATCCGATGGGTCTGCCATGGCTGGTTTCGCTTCCATGGCCGGTGGTGCGTCCTGTGCTGACTGAGGTTGCGCCATAGGCTGTTGTTGAGGGACAGTTCCATGCAGGCGCGCAATCTCTGATTGCAGCAGGTTGGCCATGTTTTGTAACTCTTCCAGTCGACCGTTTAGACTTTGATCCGGAATGGTCGTCGGATGTACAGGGGTGACGCCAAATGATGCCCCGGGCAAGGGTTGGGGAACTTGCGCCGCATTTGGAAGATCCCCTTGCCGGTTCAAGAGAAGTTCCCTTAAGACGTTTAACTCTCCTCGAACTTCAGCAACGTCAGAATTCACACCTGTTGTGTTCGGGTTTGCCATGGGTTGCTCTGCTGCAAGAGTTTGGGTCACGACATGGGGTTGTGGCATTGGAGATTGCCAACTTGGAGGTTGCGTCAGGCGGTTTGCCTCCTGTGCCGCGACTGCGTTGGGAACGGGCCAGCCCCGTGGCAGAACGGTATAATCCTGCCGGGCGGCAACCCACCGCAGATATGGGATGACTGCGGCAAACCCGGCCAGTGAGATCCGGTGGATTTCATTATCACCACGACGGCCAATAAGTTCTCCGCCTGAGGCGAGTAGGATTTCAAGACGTGGCTCTAAAGGCTGCAACAGTGTCTGTGGGAGTGGGAGTTCACTAATGCCTTCAGAAATTGAGAACTTGTCCGAATCTGCGACGTTTTCCAAAACGAGCTGGATCTGGCCACGATTGTTCAATGTGACTTGCAATGCACCTTTGCGACCCATGCAGATATGTGTTCGAGGCCGACAAATGACTTCAAAGACGTCGGAATCGAGCCGTGGAGATGGTGCGAAGCGGGCATACCCATCGGGATCGAACCTGAAATAGACACCTTCTACAAGACCTTCTTGAAAAGTTGGCCAGCCGAACGCGCCACGGAGTTCTTGTCGGGCTTCACGTGCGCCGATGGCAAACAAGATGGATGTATCTAGAATGGCGTTTTCAGACGCGAAAGAGTCTTCCGGCGCCGGTGTCTGTTGCGCTTGCTGAGCAGACACCGACACGGCTGGTAAGATCATGAGCGCAGTGCTGACTGCCAGTGCGAGTTTTCTCCAGCTACGTAGCATCAATAGCTCTCCTGCCGTTGAGTGGAATGCCGCAAGGCAGGAAGCCAGTCTTCCCGTTGCGGAGGATCAGGATATTTACGTCTTTCGCGCACATCCTGATCACGATATGCGGTGAACCACACTTCAGTTTCTCCGTTATATGGCGTCAGAATTTTTCCCTGAACCTTATGAAGAAGTGATGTCAGAATGATCCCATTGTTATTGGCTGTATAAATTTCAACACGGCCCTGACCCCGTTCATAAAGACCCTCGTACATCCCGTTTTCGGGGTTATAGAGTTCAATAATCGCGTCATACAGAACGTCCGTATATTCGGTGTCCCACAACGCCCACAGTCCAAGTGCCGCCTTTGCTGCGACCGCAGCATGATCGGGGACGTAATCTCCGCGGGGGGTCACTGTGTTCCAAGGATACCCGTCAGAAAAAATGGTGTCATAGGTGAAGTACGGCGGGCCTTTTACGTTATGCTCGGATCGTGCTGTCATAAATCCTGTGCGCCGCCACCTGTTTTCCTGAACCGCATAAATGCGGTCAGCGAATTCAGCGCGCCAGCCATCTGAATGCAACCAGTCAGGGGTGTGGTCATCATGTGGAAGGTCAAACCCAAGCTCGAGACCGTCTTGCAGGTAGGATTCTGTCACTACGTAGTTTTGGGAATGGAAGATACGAGGATCGCGACCATCATAAGGCACCTGAATCCCAAAGATGGATGCTGTTAAAAAGGGTTCTGCACGATGTGCCAAGATGGGCCGATACCCCCAAAGGGCAAATCCTTTGGCTGCGTACTCTTCGTACCCTAAGCGGCCTTCTTGTGCATAAACCGTTTCGCCGCTTTCCTTGTCGACATAAGCCCCAAATAATAGGCCTTCTTCAGACACAGTATTGGAAAAATCCCACTTTAAAAGCACAGCATCAATGGTATTTGCCAAATGCGGGTACCGATTTTTGACAATCCGCATCCAGACGAGAAAACGTCCGATATCCAGGGCGGAAAACCCGATCTCACCTGCTTTATTTGTATAATCTACTTTCAGGCCGGACTTGGTGTGATACACCTTATTAGGCATCTCATTTCGGAACAGCTCCAGCCCTTTGATCGTTGTAAAAAGCTGCGTGATACGGCGATCAAATTCAGGTTTTTCGATTAAGCACAGTTCGTATGCGGCGACTGTTCCAGCGACATAAGACGCTGTATCCCAGAGTGTTGTAGAGGGATAGTTGCCTACAGAATTTGCCAGCCCTGTTGTTTCTTGCGTGAATTTTTCGAAGTAGTGCCATGCCACTTTCGCAGCGCGCATCTCACGTTCATTTAGAAAACCCCGGCGGGGGCGGTACTTGCGCACATATTCGTTGCGCCGCGTATATCCAGCTGCATGTTCAAGACCCATATCGACACTGTCGAAGAAATCGTCAGGCATTTCGCACATGCGGGGGGGTTTTTGGCGTTGGGGTTCGTTGTAAAATACGCTGGATGTTACGGCTGGAACATTCCCGCGCAACAATGCGGGGAGTTCGTCCAGATCACTTCCTGCGATAATTGGATCAACGTCATCCTTTTTCTGCAAGAACAAGTCACGGGCGGTGTGACCAATGGACCAGGATATGGCCATTGTTGTCATGACCGTCACACCAAGCATTAGGGCACCGAACCATGCAGATCTGCGAACAGTTTTTTTTCCGCGGCCCTGCGTTTTCATTACAATACTGCAATCTCTGAGTTGCTATCGTATGTTGGTTTGAACACAGCCAGATTAATAAATCGCTTAGGATGCTAGTAGCATTGATTTTATTCAATAAAATAGAATGTTTTTAGTTTACGAAGCCTTATCAATTCTGTTTTGGATTGGCAGCTTCCCAATCCTTTTTGAACTTCTCAACAACTTCTTTTAAAGCGCTTTCAGGCGTGTAGTTGGAGTTTGCTAAGTTCTCTTTAGCAGAGCCTGCCCAGGCTGATCCTGACGACTTAATTCCAGGGTTGCGGACCATAACAGTTTCTTCCGAAATAGACATGGAGAGTGAAAATGGAATGATGCAGCCGGCGGACTCGGTACGGGGAGTGAAACGTATGGACAAGGTTGGGCGACCAGGCGTGTTTTCCATTTCTTCTTTTGTCAAAAATTTAAGGCCAGCTTGTGTAAGGTGTGTTCTGACATAGGTCGCAAAACTCGCAGTGACTGAGTCTGCATCTAACTTTTCAGAGTCAAAATAGACCCCAGGGTGATTGACCAACGCTGCAAGCTTTTCACCTTTGGGGAGAGAATGTAGCTGTGTGGTTATATCTTCATAAGAGATTGAAGCATGACCTTCGGGACCAGCTTCAACGCCGCGAATGGCAGAGATCTGGTTGAGGAATTGCAACAATGCCAGCTGTTCTTCGATAGGGACAAACAGGATGTTACGCTGCAAAAGCTCAGCTTGGTTCATACAGGTGGCCGGCTGTCGGCATTGACCCGGAATGCTGTGTGTTTCGACCAACATCCAATCTTGCGCCGCAACAGGGTTTGCCAATGCTATGAACAACATGATCAAAGATGTACGCATAACCCCAAGAAGCCTCTTCAGAAACGGAATGGGGTTAGTATGGAAGAAATTTCTTAATCTTCGGCCAACAGGTCACGGTAAAAGAGTCGCTTTCTAACCATTGTTTGCATATGCGTGTCTTTGCGAAGCTCTCTATTATTAAACATAATGTATATTCTAGATTCAAAATCTCAACGGATACGCCACAGTGAACCGTGAGCCATATAATGGATGGATTCCAATACGATCGCGTTTGTGTTGAGGGTATAAATGTCATTAAGACTTCCATCGCTTTCGTAGATCCCCGCGGGCCAACCTTTTGCGGGATCTCCGATCTCGGCGAGCCTGTCGCGTAGCATATCCGTATATGCAGTGTCGTAAATTGCGTCCCAAGCGAAACTTGCTTTAACGCTGAGTGTCCGAAGTTCAGGATGGAAGGTACCTTGTTCAGTCACAACAGCCCACGGCTCCCCATTTGCGTAGACGGAAGAATACAGGAAATGCGGCGCTTGATTGATATGGTCTTCGGAGACCATCGTTAGAATACCAGTCTCTTCATAGCGGGCTTCTTGTGCCAGATAGACCCGCTCAGCCATCATGCGGTTTTCACTATCCAATCCCAGTTCGATTGCCTGCAAAATATACGGCTCACTTAAGATTGGTGTAATGGCGTGGAAAATGCTCGCCCGACGAACGTCGGCGGGGATTTCGACGCCTTGTACATCCACCCAATCAAGAGCCCGACGCGACGAGACTGCCTGAAGGACATCCATGCCCCACAAAGCGGCAGCTCGCGCGCCGTACTGCTCGTAACCCAAGCGCCCTTCTTGCAAATACTGCGTTTCACCGTCTTCACGACTCGCGCCCCAAAGCTCCCCTTGAAAGGCCATGGCTTGTAGATCCCATGTCGCGAGAAGCGCGCGAATTCGGTTGCCGTACTCAGGGTTCAGCTTTTCCAATGCTCTGAAGGCCATCAACATGCGCGCAATGTCTAATGCAGACCAACCGATGCCTTCTGGAACAGGTTCGTTCGCGTAATTCACCATGGCAAGCGACCGGGTGTCGTATGCTTTATTTGGCAACTTCCCTTCGTAAAGAGGAAGCTTTTCAAAACTTGTCAGCAATCTGGCAACCCTGTCATGGAACTCACTCGACTCGACAAGACCAAGTCGTTCCGCCCCGACCAATGCCAAAAGATACGACCCTTGATCCCAAAGAGTTGTTGATGGAAATCCGTAAACAGAATCTACAAGACCCGTTTCAGGGCGCGAATTTGTAGCGATGTAACGCCATGCTCGTTCTGCTGCATCCCAATCGTCTTGTGCAAGCTCTCGTGTTGACTGGATCGTAAGCTCTCCAGGATCGGACAAATCGATCATCATCTGCCCAGATCGCACCTGATAACGCCAGCCTCCGTCTATTGTGACAGCGAGTCCGGCAGCAAGTACAAGCCCAGAGATAAACAAAAAGCTGGATCGATAAGTGGAAGATAACCAAAGCATCTTTAATGTCCTTTTATGTCACGGGCTTCAAAAGTGTGCCATCCGGCAAGCAAGGGCGCCAAAACGCGGCCGCAGCGACGCGGATTAGAGCCAAAGTGTTGATGGAAAGCCAAAACAGATTCACCAATACCAATGATCCGCTATGGGCTGGGGACCCACTAAGATATGCGTAAATGCCATAGACAGCTGTTGCACCAATGACGCCCAAAGCGACAAAGATTGATGTGGCGTAACGTAGATTGTCAGACGCAACGAGACTTTTGGGTGTCGGCGGGAAATGTGGTTTTTGGCCAGCAAACACTTGCATCATGCCACGCCATTGAATGTTCAGCGTGGCCAACGACAAAATACGCCCCGCGTGTATATCATGCCCTTTGCATCCCACAGACATTGCCAATTCATTCATGATCAAGAGGGGAATCAAGTGAATGAAAAACTCGATCGAGTAGGCCGAGACAGGAGCGATCCCAAATATCAAAGAGACAAGCGGAGCCACAAACAAAGCTGTCAGCCAGAACACCGCGAGGTAAGACCAAAACGTTGCCAAGTAGTGTAATTTTGTTCGCCAAGGGATCCCCGAGCGAAAAATGAGGCCGGACTTAAACATAATATCATATGTGCCGCCCGCATATTTGAGTTTTTGGATGGCCCAAGCCCGCATGGTCCAAGGAGACAGCATACGCATCGACACATCTGGATGATACACCGAGCGCCATCCCTTCGAGTGTTGTTGTAAGGATGTAAAAATATCCTCGGACACGTGATACTGAAACGGTTGCATGTCGATTTGAGGCAGCAATCCAAGGCCCGTTTCATGTCTGAGAAGAGATTGAGCCCGCGTTAAATCGCGCCCTTGCTCTTCCAAAGCGTTTGCAAAAATTGCCTCTCGCCGGTGGATAGACCCTGCTCCGCAACAAAAAGACGCCCCATGACGGTTTCGGCGTCGTTGAATCACATCAAAAAACATACCTGGATCGCTGAGAAATGGATTGGATCCTACGCTGTTGCGGCCTGTCAGCCATCTCATGAGTGGGGCCAGCCCCCGAGTGGTGCGCCCAAAACGTGCAGTCAGCCAGTCCGCCCAAGGACGTCCTTCCGGAATATCATAGAACCAATGTGGTGTTTGAACCCACGCAACCTGTGGGTCGCGAAAATATCCCAATGTGTCCTGGAGAAAGTTTGGAAAGAGTTGCGTGTCTGCGTCGCAGATAACGACAAAATCACCATCCGTTGCAAACAAGGCATTTGCCAAATTACCTGCTTTATAGCCCCGATTATTGTCTCGCTCGAGGTATCCAACACCTTTGTCCAATGCCATTTGCCGCATCTCAGACCGAGCGCCGTCATCTAAGACATGCACAGATATTGTGACATTCGGTGGTGCAATTGTCTCTTTCGCGGCGTCCACTGACAAAGAAACAATGTTTGTGTCTTCATCAAATGTTGCGATGAAGATATCGATCAGAATCGTACCGCTGTCTTCAAGATCAACATCACTGCGGGTTTCAGGGGGAGGGCTGCGTTTCGAATCACCCTCGTCCCAAATGTTAAAGAAAAACAGGAGTGTTCCTGTGAAAGCCATGGTTTCTGCCAGCGCAATAGTCACAGAAAACACCATGGCATCTGGATTTAAGGATGCTGTCCAACGCCAACTAAGATACCAAAGCCCCAACCCAATGGTCAGACCCGCCAACACGTGCCACAGGTTTCGTTGCCGCGCTGTGAATGACGGATTTGGAGGGGGCATTCGGTCCAGAAAAGCAGCAAAATACGGTTTTTCTGGACCTGAAGAAGACGGAGTGGTCATTGATTACGCTGATTTCCGAAGAAGATCAGCCGAAATGTGGACGTCTTCAACAGAACTGACCCCCTCTAAAGGTTCGCGGTTTTGCAAAGATCCATCAGCATGGGTATGATCCACAGCCCAGTCGCTGTGAATGATCATGTTCTCAGCCCACACACCGCGCCCAACATGCGTATTTGGCATGACAATGCAATTGCGCAGAACTGTGCCACCTTCCACGACGGCCCCTGCCCCTATACAGCTGAGACCCTCAATATGGGCGCCAGCCTCAACCTTTGCGCCTTGCCCGACATGGCAGCGCCCTGTGATCTTTGCCCTGTTCGCGACATAGGCTTCGGACGATGTCCAGATCGGTTTTGTACCATTCCTTTGGCCAACGGGGTCATAGCTGGGTGTCCGTCCAGCCAAGCATAACTGGTTTGCCAAAGCGAAGTCGCGGCCACATCCAATATCGATCCAGGAAAATGGCTTACTATACGCCTGCATGGAATAATGTGCCGCTAAAACCTTAGGCAACAAATCACATGCAATATCTTGATCAGGTTCATCTGAGATCAAGTCCAGAACCCGAGGGCTAAAAATATAGATGCCGGTGTTAGCCAATCGACTCTTTGTGATCCCAGAAGCGGGCTTTTCAACAAAGCTATGGATCGCGCCGGCGGAGTCTGTCTCGATAATTCCATATTTGTGTACGTCTGCTTCATCAACAGTCATCGCTGCAATGGTCACATCCGCACCACTGGTTTGATGGGCATGCATCATGTCTGCGAGGTCTAAATCGATCAATGCGTCACCGCAAAGAACCAAGAAGTCACTGGAAAATGCAGCGTTCCTCGTTTGAAGCCGTTTCAACGTACTCGCGGAACCAATAGGGTCTGCAGACCAGGTATCCGCGCTGCCCTGCCCTTCGTTTGAGAAGGAGATATTATAATCGGGAAGAACAGCATTCTGGAAATAATCGATCACCTGATATCCAAGGTGGCCAGGGTTTAAAATGACGTCACATAAGCCAAACTGGCCCAGATGATCCAAAATACGGTGTAATGTTGGCCGCCCGGCAACATCCAGCATTGGTTTTGGGACAACATCTGTTAATGGGGCAACCCTGCTGCCTTTACCCGCACATAACAACACAGCCTTGGTATCCGTCAGTGCATAGGCCTTAAACTCTGGTGCGGATTGCGCTGTTTCAACATCTGGATAAAGCCGCAAACCTCTGTCTAAACCGGATTTTTTTACAAATTTCAGGATCTTATCGGGAAGCGCACAAAAGGCAATTTCAACCTTTGGGTGACGTGCAATCAGCTCTACCAAAGCGGCAAGCCCAGCCATGTTGACCTTTTGCACTCGTGTGAAATCCATCAGGATGCCACGCCGACCTTGTCCAACAAGACGGGAAACGGTGTCCTGCATACTGTGTAAACTGCTCGAATAAACAATGCGGCCTGACAATTTCAACACAACCAGGCCATCATGTAGAAGTTCCGTAGTTATCAACATTACACTGTTTTCCTTTCGATAGAGCCGGATCCCCATAGTTTCGGCAGCGCACCTAGGCCAATAGTCCAGGCCACAAGGGGAATTCGGGAAACCAAATATACTAGTAAACTTGTGGCCATGAGCGTCAGACCAGACTTCAAGCCAATCTGGGCAATTGGGGAAAGTTGTGAATCCCGCAGCCAAATTTCTGTCAAATCAAGGAAGATGGGATGACACAAATAGATCCCAAATGCGTATGGGGCCAACTTAGATATCAGCAGTGGCCAACGCAGATTACCCAGCGCCATACACCCACCAAACAGGACAACAGGAAACAGGAAATCCGCCCAATATCCGGGTGTATATCCAAACGGCCATTGCCCGCTTTCAACGGTTTTCCAGGTTGCGATAAGCTTAATCAGGAAGAGTAAGCCTCCAAAAAATACGATAGGTCCAAACCACTGCCGCCGCGTTTCAGGTGTTGTCTTCTGCCAAATGCCCAACGCTGCGCCAGCCGCCATTCCGTACCCAACATAGGTCAGGACTTTGGCCGTGCGAACAAGATAAGGAAGTATTTCGGTTCCCCAAAAGGTGCTGAAAATAAACCCATCCAACTCTCGTTTGACGATCAGGCAGATCACTACAGCAATGCCAAGCGCCGGATATCGGACAGCCAAACGATACAAAGGGAAAAACAGGACAACACCAAACACCGTCGGGATAAAGTGCATGTGATATTTCACACTGCCCAAGGTTAAGTATCCGAACCATTCCGCCGGATCCATAAGCTCCTTCAAGGCGTTGTCGAAATACCCAAATGCATCCGCTTTGATCAGACCATATCCAGCGTAGAAAACTGTCCAAAACAAGAATGGGATCAAAAGTCGGCGCGATTGTTCGCGAATTGTCTCAAGATAAGTTCGCGGCCTGCGGTCCAATGCTGAGAGCAACAGGAACACAGATATGACGATGAAAAGCTCAGTACGCGCCATGTAGAGCACCGAGCGCAAGAACATCGGAGCAATGCGATCTTGTGCCGCATAATCGGCCCAAGGCAGCCCGTTAGGGTCTGCTGTCGTATGTAGACCAAGCATTGAAATCCCTGCAATTAATCGCAGGCAATCCAGCCAAATCATGCGTTGTTGAACACTCACACCATTCTCACAATCTGTTGCAAGGGAAGTGGTAGGGCGTAATTAAGAATTTTTCCTAAACATTTAGGAGCGTTTTTCTTTGTATCTCCCGATTTTGAGAAGGCTTTTGGCGAAAGTAATTACAATCTTCAGGAACTAACTGAATTTAACCCTGTATTAGGGCGCTTTTGACTACATCACGCCCGAGGTATGTGTATGTCTATCAAATGGTTCTTTCTTCTCTTCATGGCGTTCTCGCAGGGGGCGTTTGCCCAAGGTTTGTCACAACGCGAATGTTCAGAGATCCGGGCCATCTATCAGATTACTCCCCCACAATGTAGCGTGGCGCCGTCCATTGCAGTTGCTCAAGTTGGAACGAACCCAGCCCCTCGAGACCTGGAAAACAACGTTTTCTTTAGAAGTGGTGGATCGCAATTGGACACCACTGCGATCTCACAACTGCAGCGATTGGCCAACGTACTGAACACCCCTGAGATGATAAATGCATGTCTGCTTTTGGTCGGGCATTCAGATTCTTCCGGAGCGGCCGACATAAACATGGAAATCAGTTACAATCGTGCCATTGCTGTGCGCAATATGTTAGGGCCGCTTCTGTCTGATGCCACGCGTATCCAAAATGTGCAAAGCGAGGGTGAAACGCGCCCTCTTGTTAATCTACCAACGGAAAGCCAATGGCAACGTCGTGTGGCTATTTGGGCTCGGAACTGCAGCTGAACCCCATCGTTTATACGCCCGTGTTAAGAACGACGGGAAGCAGCAGAGACGACTTGTCCCAAGGGATTTGTACACCCGATGTTATGCGTAAAACATCTAATCGAACCTGACGGGAAAGCCCGGAGATTTCTAATCCAGGTGTCTCTAAACCAGCGCTTAATGCTTGTGCAAAGGGACTGTGTTCTGTTCCACCGTCAAACGCCGGTGCCCGTGGCTGTGTTGCATAACTCACATGAACGCCGGCACGGTATGGTGATGCACTGGTAAATGTCTGCCCTAAGGCATCCTGCGCTTCTGGAAGTTCACGACACGTGTCCAAAAACAGGATCTTTTGTCGCGGTTGATTCGAAATCGCTTGCAGCACGACAGCCTCTGGTATCGCGCGTAGGCGTTTCCCTTCCTGCGAAATAGGGCTGTCGCTTGCTAGAATATGGCTTTGCCCATCCTGCATAAATCCATGTGCTGCGACATACACAACAGCAAGACTGGCGCTTTCAGCAATGATCCGGAATTTCGCAAGAGCCAGGAGAAAATCGTCATAGGTTGGATTGCGAACAAGTGAGGTCTGAAACCCCAACCTGACAAATGCATGACCAATCAAAGTCGCATCTGGTAGTGCTGATGGCAGATCTGGAAAGTTTAGATATTGAGAACTTCCAATACAAAGTGCGACACGACGGGATTCAGGCTCTGCTATATTGTTTTGAGCCAACAGTTTTGACCCGGTTGCCAACAGGGGCAAACCGGCCAAAAGATCTCGACGGCGCATCTAGCGACACAAACCACTGTCATTAGAACGTGCTAGAATTTCCACCCGACGGTTCCGGCCATCATCGCCAGGAAGCCCTGGCAAAGGGGCCTGTTCCCCCTGCCCTTCTGCAAGAAGACGGGTCGCAGACACTGTTCCTGGACCCGCGAGGAACAGTCGTACCGAGTTTGCGCGGCGCATCGATAGCTTTAGATTATAAGGCGCTGAACCAACTGTATCTGTGTGGCCAATCAGCTTCACACATAAATTGCTGAGATTGCCGTTCAGAAGCGCCCCAAGGCGCGATAAATGTGCCTGCGATTCAGCTGTTAGATTGTTAGAGTTGAAGTCAAAATGAACAAAATAGCCTTCGCCACCAAGTTGGGTTGTGCTTCGGGCTTGTCGTGTTTCGAAGTCAGGTTCAGCACATCCTGCAGAAACGACCCCAGTCAAAGCATACGATATCGCGCAACTATCAGCACTTAGAGGAAGTGCAGTTGTTGTTCCCGATGCCAAAATTGGAAAAACACTCAAAATACTTATCAAAAAAGCCAGAAGGCGACTCTGAACCATCGTTTTAACCTTACTTCACTATTTAACTGTCCAACTACCAGAAAAGTGTAAATCCAAGGTTTCTGTATCGTACAGAAGCTTTCTACACGGTTCCTTAAATGTTCACCGATATCGGACCAATATGGTTAGTGTCGCGCTTAAAAAGACCCGCTATCGGGTGCAGTTTTGTATGTGTATAGCACTCCTGTTGGGACTGAGTGCCTGTTCAACTGAGCTTACAGGGCTAACCCCCACTGTTGCAGAACCGAAGACGCCTGCAGCCCGCAATATCACGTCTTTTGGGCCTGCCTTGCAATGTATGGATGACCTTTTGTTAAAGGCAAAACGCCCACGCGTCCGAATTACATCCACACAACTTCCTGATCGAACTAAACAGGTTGCAGTGGGTGCCGACGATATGGTGATTAACGCTCTCAATCAGATGAACCGACGCAGTAATGCATACATTTTTATTGATCAGGGCATCACAAAAGCCTCGACGGGCCGTCTCCTAGAAATCGAAGTTCAAGACACCAAAGCAAAGGTACAGCCTTTACAACCTCAGTTTTATGTTCGCGGATCGATCAGTCAGCTAGATGAAGGTGTGCAATCAACCTTTGTCGATATTGGGTTGGAAAATGCGAACGAAGATCAAAAATTACAAGATTCAGCGGGAGCATTTCGCGGGAACCGTGCGATCGTTACGGTGGACTTACATTTGGTCGCTTTTCCCTCGCGCCAAGTGTTAGCCGGTGCATCTGTCAGCAACTCGATGGTGATCACAAAGCGTCGGTTTGGCAGCGAGTTCTCTGGTAACATCGCTCAGATTGGGGTCGGCTTGTTATTCCAAATCGAAAACATGGAAAGTACCGGGCAAGCTGTTCGCAACTTGATCGAGTTGGGATTGATCGAGCTATTAGGACAGCACGCTAAGGTTCCGTATTGGACATGCCTTTCACTGGACTCTACCAACGCATTGCAATCCGCATTATCCGAACGGAAACATGTTGGAACAGACTCTCGAGCTCACGTCATGGAAGCTCAAAGACTGTTAATCAAAATGCGTCAACTCTCTGGACGGCCGACAGGTACATTAGACACTGATACTGAACGCGCCCTGGCAAAGTTCCAACGCGAACACGGTCTTATTTCAAATGGTCAGCCGAACTTTGATACACTCCGCGCCTTACGCGCGGCCTCGTTGAGAGCCAAAAACTCCATCAAACCCGCTCCTCCGGTATCTCCAACGCCAGTTGTGGACACCGGAGAATTTCGCAGCATCAATGCGTATATTGACGGTGGATAGATGACTTTTAGTATCAGCGAAAATACCCATTAGGGTCTATTGTTGAGCCTTTGTTTCTTTGTAAGCTTGGAGCATATCTTCCAATAAGTCGTTTAGCCGTCTGTGTTCGGAATCGCGGAGGTCATTGAGTTCATCCCGCAGATCTTGGCGCAAATAAATCCGCCAATACGTCATGGGTTCATTTAATGGTGGGCGACCACGTCTCATTCCCGCCGGCGCATCACCTGTACTTCGCGTGAATCCATGCTTTTCGCCCGCCTTGGCAACAGCCTCTTTGTCGCGCTGCGGGCGTTTTACCTTCTTGAGCTTGGACAGCCCTGCCCCAATCTGACTGGCATCTTGATCCAAATTCAGAAACTTTCCACTCATTCGCTTGCCTCCATGACGTCGGCCATCTCAATCCCAAGCTGCACCGCATTATTGATTGCCCGTTGTACAGAGACGTTTTTTTGCAACTCAAAGATCGTGCGGCCCTCTGCCATAACGCGTTCGAATGGTGCCCGCCGCATGAGCTCTGTCTTGAACCGGTTCACTCCAGATGCGTCCAATTCAGCAAGAACCTCTTTGTAAGAGGTTGTTACAATCGCCGCATCTGTTTGTGTAATCAGGATATACGATTTGACATCCCGACGCGCCGCGCGACCCGCATCACGAACCATCTTTAAAGCTGATCCTGCCGCATCCCCATCCAACGCACTCGGCCGCATAGGGATGATGCACATATCAGAACTTGATGCAGCATAAGACGCCATCAATCCCGCAACCCCTTCAAGATCGACAAACACCAGATCAAACCGTTCGCCAGCATCATCAAGCGTATCCAAAATTGTTGAGTCCGAAGTGTCTGAAATCACCGTGAACGGCAAAGGGCCATGTGTGTCTTCTGACCGCTTCGATTGCCATACCCTCGCTAGACTTTGGCGTGGATCTGCATCCACGATGGCAATCGACAAATCCTTGTTCTCGGCGAAGACGGTTGCCAGCATCAGCGTGGTTGTTGACTTCCCACACCCCCCTTTCGGGGAAAGAACACTTACAATCATAGGGTTGCTCGATTTTATATATTATATCACGTAATTATTTATA
>CALHST010000317.1 GCA_938038825.1 uncultured Paracoccaceae bacterium
TCTTCTACAGATGACATCGCCCAAGGCCTGTTCGGCGAGCAAATCGCGCGGGTGCAACCTATCCTGCAAGAACCCATTTCGCTCGACTCTCACACAGACGCGGCGTTTGACGCCATGGATGCGGTCATCAAAGCCGCGACCAAAACAAAACAATATGCCACCGCCCGCGATATGATCGCGCGCTGGGTCGGCACCTCATAAACCTATCCCAAGGAGACAGTCCCATGGATAAATACGAAACACTCACCGGGATCGCGGCCCCAATGCCGCTGGTAAATATCGACACAGATATGATCATCCCAAAGCAGTTCCTAAAGACGATCAAGCGCTCGGGCCTTGGTGCGAACCTGTTCGACGAAATGCGGTTTGACCGCCAAGGCAACGAAATCGCGGATTTCGTGCTGAACAAAGAAGCCTATCGCAGCGCCGAAATCATTGTTGCGGGCGACAATTTCGGATGCGGGTCATCACGCGAACACGCTCCCTGGGCACTCAAGGACTTTGGGATCAAAGCCGTGGTCTCAACATCCTTCGCGGATATTTTCTATAACAACTGCTTCAAGAACGGTATTTTGCCCATCGTTTTGCCAAAAGACGCCGTAGACGTGTTGATGAAAGACGCCGAAAAAGGTGCCAACGCCCGCATGTCCGTCGATCTGGAAGCGCAAACCGTCACATCATCCGATGGAGAGGTGTTCTCGTTCGACGTCGATGCGTTCAAAAAGCACTGCCTGCTGGAAGGATTGGATGACATTGGTCTGACAATGGCAAAATCCGCCAGCATTGCGTCTTTCGAAGAAAAGGCGACTCAGTCGCGTCCTTGGGTCTGAAACGGCCAAAAATCCCAACTCCGGGCCCACGTGGCCCGGCGTTAACTGTATTTTAATCAATTTGCGCCATCCTCTGGTTGATCCGCGAAAATACAATTTTCGCGTGTATGGTGGCTCTGAATTGAGCAGCCACAAGATGTAGGAATGCATCTCTTTCTTGCCGCATTATTGATGCAAGAACGCACCACTCTCGCCGTGAAACGACCCTAGTTGTTAGGTCAAGTTAACCAATCGGGTTGAGCCCTCTAACGAAAGAAGGCAGAAATTGGGCATTATTGAGGCAAACCGTCTTAATTGGCGGAATCAAGTTGGGACAGGTCGCGGGCAATGTATCCGCGATGGCCAGTTTGGTAAGGGGATCGAGTTGTGATTACACGTATCGCAGGGGCGTTTATGCGCGCCATACTAGTTGCAATTGTCATTTTGACTCCGTCGCTATTGTTGCCGGGTCAAAACTTGGACTCCTCGCAAATTGTCGTTTTGATCGCTATGTTGGCAGCCTTGCTGACATTCATCGAATACAGCACCGCTTTCCCGTCCATTGTTGAATTCAGAGATGCCCCGCCGTTCAACCGGTTGCGGTTTATCATGCTGTTCACAATGATCTTTCTATTAACCGCCATATGCCGCGGTAAAGTAGAGCCGACATTGCTGACGGGCGCGATGACCTCGCTTGGAACGATCCTGGGCCACGCAATTGATTTGCCGTTTTCGCCAGTGCGCCTTGTGGTTCTGATGCTTCCTGAAAATTCGCCGCAAACTGTGGTGGACAGTGTGCGGACGGCGTCAGGGATCGCCTATCTTGTCTCATTGATCGCGATGGCTTGCTTTATCTTTATGGTGCGCGTTTTGGGATGGCCTGGCCGCAACCGTGTATTCAACGTGTGGGTTAACCTCCCCTTGTTTGACCCAACAGCTGGTGGCGACGTTCTGGACCGGCTCCAACGGGATGCGCGGGTCAATGTCGCGCTTGGGTTTCTTTTGCCGTTCTTAATCCCAGCAGTGGTCAAAGCAGCGTCCTACGTGGTAGATCCTGTCTCACTCTCTAGCGACCAAACTTTGATCTGGACAATGACAGCATGGGCCTTCTTGCCCGCCAGTATGATCATGCGCGGCCTTGCGCTGTATCGGATCGCAGATCTGATCGAAGAAAAGCGCCGCCGCGTGTATGCCTCCGAGGAAGAAGAAGACGCCGGCTATCAGCCTGTCTAACGGCGCTATTCTGGTTTCTCGTTCTGCCTGCATCGGCTGAGCCGCTGCGCATTGCATTCTTTCACACAGAGCTATCCCGCGATGGGCCCGGGTTGTTACTGCGCGACATCCAAAAAGGTGATGACACACAGGTAAACGCAGTCCTTTCCGTAATTGCAACGATACAGCCAGATGTGTTGGTTCTTGCCGGCATCGACTGGGATTACGACGGGCGGGCCATCACCGCGTTGCAGGACGCGCTAAAGGCTTCTGGCCACACCATGGACCATTACTTCGCTGGAAAGACCAATCGCGGACGCAAAACAGGGCTTGATCTGGATGGGGATGGTCGCCTGCAAGAACCGGAAGACGCCGTTGGCTTTGGCCGTTTCACCGGATCTGACAGTCTGGCTGTCTTGTCCCGCCTGCCCATTCTTCTCGACCAAGTCCAAGATGACACCGATGTTCTGTGGAAAGATCAGCCCGGCGCTTTGCTGCCCTATCCCGGCCAACCGGAACAGCTTGCTGACATAATGCCCCTGTCCACGACCTCTCACTGGATTGTTCCCATCCGGCTGGATGGCCCGCCTTTGTCTATCGGGACCTTCTTTGCGGCCTCCCCCGTGTTTGACGGCCCCGAGGATCGCAACGGGCGGCGCAACCATGATGAGGTGATGTATTGGGTGCACCAACTCAACGGGGCAGCGCCTAAGGGCCTGATCATCGCGGGACAGGTTAATCTGGATCCTGATCGTGGCGAAGGGCGCCGCGAAGCAGTACAGGCCTTGCTGGACCACCCCCGCACGGTTGACCCCCACGCCGACCAAATCACAGTCGACTGGCGGCGGGACGATCTGGAAAACATGCGCGTCAGCTATGTTCTGCCTGACACAGCATGGCAGGTCGTCGACGCTGGCATTCATTGGCCTGACGATGGAACCCCGGAAAAAGAGATCGCCGATGCCGCAAGTCGGCACCGGCTTGTTTGGGTGGATGTCATTCCAGCTCCTTAAGCAACGGACGACTGCCCGACATACCCTCTTGGCTTAGGCAGCGCGTGCAAAGCAGCCTGTCTTAACGCGTCCTCAACGGGCGTATGCTGAAAATCCGGCAACTCTGCTGCAAACCGCGTGCCGCTTAACGCATGTGGCGTGTTCCACAGATACCGCATCTCAAGCAGCCCGCGGAAATTGCCCTTGATCGGCGCCAGCATTTTCAAGGGCCACCACGACATCTCTTTGGCAACAACGGGGCGCTGAACAACACCACTTAGGATGTCCGCCATGTCCCGCCCCGACAACGTGTACCCTGGAAATGCGATATCGACATAGGGGGCCAGCACGTTCCGCTTTTCAGCCAAAGCTACAGCCGCGCGCGCCAGATCCGGTAAATAGGCCCACGCATGGGGGATGTTGGGGTTGCCCGGACTTGTCAAACGCCCCTTGGCCAAGGATTTGACCATGATCAGGTCGAACCAGTTGCCCGATGCATGCGTGTCCAGAAAATCCCCAGCACGCAACAAGATCGTGCGCACTCCTGACGCGCGATACTCTGCCTCCATCTGAATCCGCAGCAGCCCCAAAGGATTCTTGGCACTATGTGATGTTGCCTCGGACCATGGTCCCGGCATCTTGGCGCCAAAAACATAGACGTTACCGGGTACAATAACCGTGGTTTCGCGTCCTTTCAGCGCCGCGATCACGCGTCGATGCATCGCCAACAAATCTTTGCCCCACGTGCTGTAATCCGGTGGGTTCCACGCATTGACGACCACATCCATGCCAAGAACCGCCGTTTCCAAAGTATCGCGCGCGCGATCAAAGCTGTGAACCTGCCAACCCGCTGCCTCAAAGGCCTTGGCCGCATTGGCCCCAAATCGCCCGGATGCCCCTAAAATCAAAACGTGCTGTGTCATGCCTATCTCCTATTTTGCTGATGCTGACCCCAACTCTGGCGCAAACAGCGCAGTTAAAAAATTGCATGAATTTGATGATCTGCTATTCATTAATGAATGGAATTAAAGGTATCTCATCTTGATTGGTCACTGGTTCAGTCTTTTTTGGCGGTTGCAGAGACCGGCTCCCTGAGTGGGGCTGCTGCTGCCTTGGGGCAAAGCCAACCGACACTCGGGCGTCATATCAAAACGTTAGAGGACCAACTCAGCGTCACGTTATTCCAACGCCACCCCAAAGGGCTTTCCCTTACCGACACTGGGAACAGCATCTTGCCAGCCGCGATTGCCATGCGTGCCGCCATGACGCAAATCGCCAATACCGCAGAAATTGACGCAGGTGACCTATCTGGAACGGTCCGCATCGCATGTTCTGTCTTTGCGGCGCACCACGTCTTGCCCGTGGTCCTTGCCAAAATTCGTGAACACGAACCCGCAATCTCATTGGTGTTGCAACCATCTGACGACAGTGAAAACCTGACCTTTCGCGACGCAGACATCGCAGTGCGGATGTATCGCCCCAAACAACTTGATCTAATCACCCGGCACATCGCAGAGATCGAGATGGGGGTCTTCGCAGCACACAGCTATATTCAGCGTAAAGGACGCCCGGAAAACCTGCAGGGCATGTTTGATCATGACGTTGTGGGTTACGACACATCCCCATTGATGATCGACGCGATGAAATCCATGGGACACACCATCGCGCCAGACGCCTTTGTCGTAAGAACCGACAATCAAAGCGCTTACTGGGAATTGGTGCGGGCGGGCTGTGGTATCGGGTTCACGCAAGCGCATCTTGGACGCGCAGACCCACACATAGAAGAACTGGACATCGGGATCGACATCCCATCTTTGCCAGTCTGGCTAACCACGCATGACACTGTACGGCGGATTCCCCGTGTTGCCCGCGTGTGGGATCTTTTGGCACGTGAAATCCCGCGTGCGCTGCAATAACCCGATCCAATACGCCCCATATTATAAGCAAAGCTGCGCCACGTGTTCCAAGCATAACCGGGAATCGCTTGCACCTTGCGTGTTCGCTTCGTAGGCCTGACGCATGACGCGCACACGCAAAACGCCGCAAAGCTGGATCACAGCAGGCCACGCCGCTTTGAAAAAGGTCGGGCCCGAAGGTCTTAAGGCCGAAACTTTGGCGCGCGATCTGGGGACCACAAAAGGGTCCTTCTACTGGCACTTCAAAGATGTACCCGCGTTTCACACCGCAGTTTTGGATGCGTGGACTGACGCGGCAATCGCTCGGTTTGACGCTGTGCAGTCCAGTGTCGATGCGCCATTGGCCCAACTGCGCGCCCTTGCTGGGTATTCAACCCAACCGCTTGATCGCGCCATTCGCGCGTGGGCAACCCATCACGCAGGCGCGCGCAAAGCCGTGCGTGCGTTGGATTCCCATATCATCAGCGTCATCTCGGATCTGTTGGCTCATCAAGGCGCAACGCATCCCGACTTTCCCCGCCTGACACATGCAGCAATGATTATGGGGTCGGCCAAAGGGCGCGAGACAGAAACGCTGATCGACCTTCTTCTGGTTTTGAAATAACTGCCGATCACAGGTTGCGCGACAAGGCCCTGAGCAACCGCGCCCGCGCCTCGGGCACCGGCTTTTGGCCCAATTGCGATGCCAAATGATGGGTCAGAAAATGACCCGTTGTTTGCAGCGCCAAAATAATCTCGGCATCAGACGCATCGCCTTTTTGCAGCAAAACTTCAGGCAGGGGCAATAAACGATCCGCCCAATCGCCTGCTCCTTGTTTGGATACCGCGCGGCCCGATTTTGGCGAGACATACATCAAATTATCTGTCTGGCCTGTCACCGCACAGGTGGACAAGTCCAAACCAAAGCCAAGATCCTCTAGCAAGGCCAATTCCCATCGCAAATAGGCCAGCGGCCATAGATCCTTGTCTTCCAACAGGTCCAGCGTGGCAATCGTGCGCCGATACAGCGCAGAATAGACTTCCCGCTCACCCAAAGAAAATCCAAGCAACGCACAGACCGTGGACAAACCGGCAAGGGCAATTCTGCTGTCTAAAACAAGCCCCGCGCGACTGCGGATCAACTCGGGTGTAAAACTGCCCATGTGGTCTTGCAGGCGCGCGCGCCAAACAACGTCCAGCTGTGCACCAACCTGCAACATAGGCCCCATCTTGCGCGAGGCCCCACCCCGCACAATGCCGGAATGCTTGCCCTGACTTTCCGTGAACACGTCAATGATGGCGCTGGATTCTCCATGACGCCGGACAGCCAACAGTATTCCTTGATCTCTCCACTCCATACATGAACTCTTTCGCGATCCCATCCGAAAGTCCACGCCCCAACACGCGTGAGCTAAAGCTCACCCTACAGGTAAGACATCACCAAACTCTTGAATGGTTCGTAGGGTGAGCTTTAGCTCACGTTATGCGAGTCCGGGTTCATCCAACAGATGACGCCCCAAGCGGTCTTCCACTTCCAAAACCCAAAGATCAGGATCAAAGGATTTTTGCCGTTGAATGCTTGCATCCGCGTCCTGTTCGGACCCTGAAACCAGCTCTGCCCAGACCTGCGCATTTGAGCCCAAATCGAAGCTGCGCTGAAGCACCCGCGCTTGGCCGTCCAATGTGTTCACTTTGACCAAAACGGCGCCACCAGTGTCATCCCCATGGGCCGTCACAAACGCCGGTATATCCAACAGACGCAACCGCACTAAATAGGCATCAACCCAAAACCGCGCGGTCAGGCGTGTCATGCATTTCCGTCCCGGAAATTCAGCCCCATCTCGGAATAGCGCTCGGCCTCTTCCAGCCATTTTTCACGCACTTTGATCTGCAAGAACAAATGCACTTTGCGCCCCAGGAACTCTTCCAGCTCCAACCGGGCCGCTTGGCTGACCGCTTTGATAGTCTCGCCTTTTTTGCCCAGGATGATGCCCTTGTGGCCCGCACGCGCCACATAGATCAGTTGATCAATCCGCGCAGACCCGTCTTTGCGTTCTTCCCAGTTCTCAGTTTCCACGGTCAACTGGTACGGCAATTCCTGATGCAAGCGCAGGGTCAGCTTTTCACGGGTCATTTCCGCCGCGATCATACGCATCGGCAAATCAGCGATTTGGTCCTCCGGGTACAACCACGGCCCCGCAGGCATCCGACCTGACAACCATTCGCGTAATTGCTGCACCCCGTGCCCTTTTTCCGCTGAAATCATGAACGTCTCGGCGAAATCAAAGCGTTCGTTCAAAGCTTGCGTCAGGCCCAGCAACACGGGGGCTTCGACCCGGTCAATCTTGTTGATGGCCAAGGCCACAGTGCGGCCCCGCGACATCTCGCTAAGCTGTTCTAAAATCCGTTCCACCCCTTGGGTGACACCCCGATGCGCCTCGACCATCAGAACAACCACATCCGCATCAGCAGCCCCGCTCCATGCGGCGGCCACCATCGCGCGATCCAAACGACGCCGTGGCGCGAACAATCCAGGCGTGTCCACGAACACAAGTTGGGCATCCCCTTCGATCGCCACACCTCGGATACGCGCGCGTGTCGTTTGCACTTTATGCGTCACAATCGACACCTTCGCCCCCACCATACGGTTGAGCAAAGTCGACTTACCCGCATTGGGCTCACCGATCAGGGCGATAAATCCGGCAGATGTTTGGGTCACAAGGACAGCTTTCGATGGATTACAAGGACAGAAGCTGTCGCACTACGGCGCGCCAGAGGTCACGTCAAGCGTAAGCACTGTTTATGAGAGCGTCCCGTCAGCTGTCCCCGGCCACTTGCGCCAGCAATGCCTTGGCGGCAGATTGCTCGGCCTGTCGTTTGGAACCTGCGCTTGCGGCGGCTTCTTCGCCGGAAGACAACCGTGCTGTTATTTCAAAAACCGGGGCATGATCTGGCCCTGACCGGGCCGTTTGTTCATATTTCGGGGGCTGCAATCCGCGCGCTTGGGCCCATTCTTGCAACGTGGTTTTTGCATCTCGCGCATCGGATTCAACCCGCGTGATGCGATCCCCCCACAAGCGCAAGACAAACGCCTTGGCCACGTCAAACCCAGCATCCAGATACACAGCCGCAATAACCGCTTCCATCGCGTCGCCCAGCAACGCCATCTTTCGACGCCCCCCAGACAGCATTTCAGACCGCCCAAGCCGCAAGACTTCGCCAATGTCGATCTGAACGGCAACATCCGCACAGGTTTCCTTGCGCACCAACGCATTGAAACGCGGGGCCAATTGGCCTTCCGCGGCGTCAAGATCCTGCGCCAGCAACGCTTCGGCCATCACAAGGCCCAGCACCCGGTCACCCAGAAATTCCAAACGTTGGTTATCGCTGCGCGCAGGCGTGGACACAGACGCATGTGTCACGGCCTCGATCAGCAAAGCAGGCTGCGCGAACTCGTGCCCAATCCGGGCCGAAAAATTCTTCAGCTCAGACGATAGCTTCACTCGATTCCCTTGAAATAGCGGTCCGAACGCCACGACCAGAAGAACAACATCGACCCGCCCGAGGACGAGAACATGATACGATCTGCACGTCCGATAAGGTTCTCGTATGGAACAAACCCAACCCCACCGGCAGACCGCGCAAAGCGGCTGTCCAAAGAGTTGTCACGGTTATCACCGATAAAGAAGTAATGCCCATCAGGCACGGTAAAGATGCCTGTATTGTCCGACGGGCGATTGCCGATATTCAGAACTGCGAAACTTTTGCCATTTGGCAGGGTTTCAATCATGCGCGATTTTTCGCAGGACGCACCCAAACCAACAGGCCCGTTTTCACAGCGCGGTTGTTGGCGTTGCGATCCCTGGAATTCCATCACTTCGCTGAACGCGCCGCTGGGTTCTTGGGGAACAGGTACGTCGTTGATGATCACTTGTCCTGCAGTGACCTGGATCCTGTCACCCGGCAATCCCATCAAACGTTTGATATAGTCGCGCCCTGACACTGGATGCCGGAACACAACCACATCACCGCGCTCTGGGTCTCCGCCCCAAAACCGGGAGTTCTCTCCGTCCAGAAATCCGCAAATATCTTTGGAATCGACGTTAATGCCGAACCGCGGAACAATCACGCTGGGACAGGACGCATAGGAATAGCCATAGGCCATTTTGTTGACGAATAGAAAATCACCGATCAACAGCGTCTCTTTCATGGATCCCGAGGGAATCCAAAACGGTTGATAAAATAACGTCCTGAAGATGCCGGCGATCAACAGGGCATAGACCACTGTCTTGATCGTTTCGATGATTCCACCGCCCGTTTTTTCTTTGCCAGTCTGTTCTGCCATGTCGGGCCCGCCTTTGCCTGCTCACAGGCTACATGAAAGCCTGTGCCTATGGTGTCAAGCGCTAGCGCCCGTCTAATCTTTCACATTTGGCTGGGCGTCTATGACCACAAAGGCCTGCGCCCACGGGTGATCGTCTGTCAATGTCACATGGATGATCGCGGAATGGCCCGCTGGGGTCATCTGATCCAGTCGATCTTTTGCCCAGCCCGTGAGGTGCATCACCGGTTGCCCTGTGTCTAAGTTGGACACCGCCATGTCCTTCCACGAGATCCCCATGCGCAATCCTGTGCCCAACGCCTTAGAGCACGCCTCTTTTGCAGCCCATCGTTTGGCATAGGTCCCCGCCACGTCTTTGCGCCGTTCCGCTTTGCGTTGCTCGACCTCGGTGAAAACCCGGTTGCGGAACCGGTCGCCAAATCGGTCAAGGGTGCCTTGAATACGCTCGATATTCGCCAGATCTGTGCCGATACCCAGGATCATTGCAGGCGCGCCGTCAGGATTTGGAACGAAGCCACACCAAAGAACGCGGCAAACACCCCGTCAAACCAACGGCGCGCTTTGGCATAGCTGCGCACAACACGTTCCGAGGAAAACAAAATCGCATATCCCAGAAAAACGAAAATGGACCCTGTATAAAGGGCCAGAAAATACCCGAATAAAACACCCGGTGTTGGCTCTGGCGGTGCAATAATCGCATAAATCGACCCCCACCCCAGCACAGCCTTGGGATTGGTGATGTGAATCGCAGCACCTTTGGCGAATAATGTGCGGGCGCTTCCAGAAAACGGCGTCCCGATCACAGCCGCACCCGGTGTCAATGCCCGCCGTAAAGCCTTTAGCGCAAGCCAGCCCAGATATGCGGCCCCGGCATAGCGTATGATCTCAAACACCCATGCATTGGTCAGCATGATCGCCGACAATCCCAAAGCCGCCGCAATGCCCCATGTGGCCGACCCTGCCAAAATGCCAAGGGCAAAGATCACTGCGGGGCGCCGGCCTTCGGACATCGCTGTGCCTGCAATACCCAACGTGGCAGGCCCCGGAGAGCCCCCTGCCAACAGCCAAGCAAACCAAATTGCGATGAACTGTGCCGAAATCATTGGCGCGTCGCCCCCAAATTAACCCGCACTGGGCACATCCAAATCAAACACCATAATGCCTGCGGGCCCATTGGTGCACTGCGCAACCAGCCGCCCACCCAATGCCTTATGCTTTGGGTGATCTGCGTAAATCTGCAACGCCTCTGCATCTTCGAAATCAATCGTAAACCCAGACGCAAAACCGCGCGACTTGCCCTCAAAATCCCGGTTTGGCCCAGCCACGAAACCCGATGTGTTCGCCAGCCCATCACACAGCGCGGCCAATCCATCAAATACAGACGCGAACTCAACCGGGTCATGATCGGGTCGAACATTCAGAAAAACACAATGGCGGATCATGATCGCTTTCTATTCGCTGCTGTCTTCTTCGGCCGCACGCGCTTGCTTCTTTGCTTCCACCTTAAAGTGTTGACGCGCACCAAGCCCAAAGAACAGGCGCCCCAACAGCAGAAACAACCCAAACAGCAACGACAGCAAAACCACGGCGATCAATTGGCCCCGCAACGTTAGTAACGCCGAAATCGCGTCGAAATTGATGACCAAAAGGATCGCCGCAAGAAACACGCTGATAAGCCAGCCTAAGACCGACATATAACGTGCTGCTTGCCAGGCCTCTCCACTCTTTGGCAGGCGGCCTTCTGTTTCCGCGAAGTGGGCACCTTGAATCTGCGCCGCAATCATCATCGGAATGATCATCGTTGCCGAGGAGTTCAGATTGATCCCCACCAGCAATTGCAGCCCCGTCAGTAAAATGGGCAAACTGATCGCCAAACCAACGAACCAAATCAAGAACCGTCGATATTGCGACAACGCATAGATCACGCCCGCGCACCGTCCATCAAACGGCGCATCTCTTGAATTGCGGGCTGAAGCCCCAGAAAAATCGCCTCGCCAATCAGGAAATGCCCAATGTTCAACTCGCGTACTTCAGGGAATTTTGCCACTGGCTCCACAGTTTCATAGGTCAGCCCATGTCCCACATGAACCTCTAATCCCAAACTATGGGCAAATGTGCTCATCTCGCGCATCGCCTCCAGCTCGCGGTCGCGGTCCTCGAACCGTCCTTCGTGATGCGCATCGCAATACGCGCCCGAGTGCAGTTCAATCACTTGCGCACCGATCCGATGCGCGGCTTCGATTTGGCGAATGTCTGCCGCGATAAAGATCGAAACCCGGCAGCCCGCATCCCGCAACGGGGCGATGAAATGCGCCAGACGGTTTTCCTCCCGCGCCACTTCCAAACCGCCTTCCGTTGTCCGTTCTTCCCGCTTTTCGGGCACGATGCAAACTGCATGGGGTTTGTGACGCAACGCGATGTTTTGCATCTCTTCCGTTGCTGCCATCTCAAAGTTCAGTGGAACGGTCAACGTATCCATCAGCTGTTCGATATCTGCATCCGCGATGTGCCGGCGATCTTCGCGAAGATGTGCTGTGATGCCATCTGCGCCCGCCTCTTCTGCCAGACGCGCCGCACGAATGGGGTCAGGCGTATCACCGCCGCGCGCATTGCGCACTGTAGCCACGTGATCAATATTGACACCCAATCTCAGCTTTTCCATGGACTCACTCCCCCGGATGGTCTGCTTTCATCTTTTTGGCGGCTGCAGCCTTTGCCTTCAAGGCCTCAAATTTCGCCTTGATCAAACCTTTGCGCCGCTTCTGATACGCCCGGATCACCGGGGTGGACAGGTAAAAACAGACGGTCGCGGCGATAACCCCCGGGATCATCCCACCAACCAAATAGGGAAAGAACACGTCGTCATAAAACTGCTCTAGTCCCGTCCAATCGGCCTTTTCCTCATCAAACAAGGAAAAGAAATTGTGTGTCAGATCCCGCCACGCATCAACGAACGCCCCCCCGAACGAGGCTTTCTCCTCCTCGTCCAGCTTGGATCCCAACAACCAATGCCCCGTCTGCAGGGAAATCACCCCAATCGGCAAATAGGTGAGCGGATTGCCAAAAAACGTGGCCATCAACGACGCCAAAACGTTTCCGCGCATCACAAACGCAATAAACGCCGCCACAAAGAAATGCAGACCATAGAACGGTGTAAAGGTCGTAAAAACCCCAGCCCAAATGCCCCGCGCAATGCGTTCCGGGCTGTCGGGCAACCGGCGGACCCGATGTTTGACGTACAAAAAAGCACGGCTCCAACCGCCACGAGGCCAAACAAACTCTTGCAGGGTGCGCCACATGGGCCGTCTATCCCGCCGTTTGAAAACCACTATGCCGCCGTCCTAGCTTAACTTGGGCCAACCAGTTGCGAGCTGCTTCTGGTCGGCGTTTTGTCCCGATACCGTGTAATCTCGGCCACGTCACTTTCCGCCTCAAGCGAGCGCATCAAAGTATGCATATGGGCAAGATCCCTGAAATCCACATAGATCAGCAAACGGTAAAAGTCAGGTTTCCTATCGACAAATTGAAGATCAGAAATATTGGCGCGACTTTCACCGATCAAAGAACATATGCGTCCAAGCGTGCCTGCATCGTTATTCAGCGTGACATCTAACGTCGCCCCATAGACCGCCGGATGCGACCCGTCATGCCAATGCAGATCGAGCCACCGGTCGAGCTGGTCCTCGTAGGCGCTGAGCCGATCGCAATCGATGGCATGCACGACGACCCCGCGCCCCTTGAAGGTAATACCCACAATACGCTCACCCGGCAGCGGTTGGCAGCAAAAAGCCCGCTCAAACGACTGCCCCGGCGACAGGCCGATCACCGCGCGCTTGGCATCAACCTTTTCGCCCGGTTTCGGCGCAAGGTCAGGATAGACCGCCTGCACCACTTCGCGCCCGGACACCTCAGCGCTGACAAGACGCGCCAACAGGTCATTGCGGTCTTTCAGACGCAT
>CALHST010000318.1 GCA_938038825.1 uncultured Paracoccaceae bacterium
TATTGGGTCAATGTGTTGCGCGGCTTATCTGATGTGGATGACTCTGTGCGTCAGTCTCGGATCACAGCGGCCTGGGACGAACTTGATACGGCGCAAAGGTTCCTGTTGAACAAGTTATTTACAGGTGGTTTCCGCATAGGAGTGAGCCAGAAACTGATGACACGCGCATTGTCAAAAGCCACCGGCAAGCCGGAACCGGAACTGGCGCACCGTCTTATGGGCAATTGGACTCCTGACACGACAACTTGGTACGACCTGATCGAGGCCGAAGATGCGAGCGCGGATGCATCGCGCCCGTATCCGTTTTACCTTGCACATGGGATTGACGAGGATCCCGCAGCGCTCGGCGCACCCGACGATTGGTGTGCAGAGTGGAAATGGGATGGCATCCGCGGGCAGCTGATTGTGCGCGACGGCCAATATTTCACCTGGTCGCGCGGCGAAGAACTGATGACCGACCGTTTTCCAGAATTTTCTCGTGTGCTGGATTTTGTCCCGGACGGCACCGTGCTGGATGGCGAAATCCTTGCATGGAACAGCGCGCCCATGCCGTTCAACGCCCTGCAAAAGCGCATTGGCCGCAAGACTGTTCCCAAAAAACTGCTGCTGGATGCACCTGTGATCCTTTACGCCTATGACCTGCTGGAATGGCAAGGAAGGGACATGCGCGATCAGCCCTTTGAAGACCGGCGCGCCCGTCTGCAGGCACTCTGTGAGACCCTGCCCGAAGACGCGCCCATAAAGCTGTCGCCTCAGATTCCGTTCGCGGATTGGACAGACCTTGCAAAGGCGCGCGCAACGGCACGTGAGGCTCATGCCGAAGGGCTCATGATCAAACGGGCAGCATCGCCATATTTGTCAGGGCGAAAAAAGGGCGACTGGTGGAAATGGAAACTCGATCCGCTCACCCTTGATGCTGTGATGATCTATGCGCAATCGGGTCACGGTCGGCGGGCCAATTTGTTCACCGATTTCACTTTTGCTGTATGGAATGGCAATGACCTGGTCCCCTTTACCAAAGCGTATTCTGGCCTGACAGACGAGGAATTCCGGAAAATCACGGCATGGGTCAAGAAAAACACGCAACAACGGTTTGGCCCCGTTCGGCAGGTCACCCCGCACCATGTCTTTGAGATCGCCTTTGAAGGCATTCAGGAAAGCAGCCGTCATAAGTCAGGAGTCGCATTGCGGTTTCCCCGGATGCTGCGCTGGCGCCAGGACAAACCCGTTCAAGAAGCAAATACCTTGGATGATCTGAAACAGATGCTTGCCACCTATGGCTAATCCTGCGTCACACACCCGCAACACACCACCATGCGCCAAAAAAAGGGAGTTGCGCTTTGCCCGTTCTTGGCGAACTCATTACGTATGTTACGTTTGATTGATGAGACTGTGGGAAAGTGGCTGCGGCATGTCTTTTTCATTATTGTGCGCACTTATTACGCCCTGTTTTACAACGTAAGTTGCGCCAACAAGCACATCCTGCAAAACAAACCCGGCACGCTTATTCTGGCCACACATGTGAGCCGCCACGATGGTCCACTGATTGCTTCGATCCTGTATTCCACACAGCGCATTCGCCCCACAGTACATTATTCGGAATATTATAGCGTGGCCCAATGGTTCCCCATGATGGTGTCAGCCGCGATCCCCATGAGCTCTCCCAAATCATGGCCGGACGAGAAACGTCAGAAGCGCAAAGTGGACACGCTTGCCAAGATACACGGGGTTTTAGACGATGGTTACCCTGTGCTTGTCTTCCCTGCGGGAAAAGTGCGCCGCCAACCCGAAGAAATTGTGGAACCGTATTTGTCGGGGGTACATGACATCCTGCGTTCCGCTCCGGATACACCGGTCATGCTGTTGCGCCTTGGGGGGCTTGGTACTTTTCAGCCCGCAGTTTACGATCTGTTCTGGAGCTTTCTTGGCCGCAAAAAAGGACGCCGCCATATCAGTGTGGATCTGCAAATGGTCACAGACTTAGACCCCACGCTGGAACTTGCCGACTTCAACAAGACGCTAGAGCAGCTTTTGAACACCGAAATTGGAACAACTGTTTAAGGTCCGTCCCAACTTACCCCAACTTTAAAAAGGCGCAGGGTCCGCATGAAACCAACAGCCGAGATGCCACCCCAATCGCGCCCCTACGCTCGAACCTTGCCCAAAGGATCTGTGGATGCACATGTCCATCTTGTCGCGGGAGCAACAGAATTTCCGTTGTGGGATGGGCGCGTCGAAGATCCTGCACCGGGTCCTGACTTAGAGGGATGGCTCGATTTATATCGCGATCACCTCAATGCATTGGGTTGTTCGCGAGGGTTGATAGTGCATTCGATCCTATACGGAACGGACAATAGCGTCACGGTTGAGGCTGTCCGGCGTATGGGGTCCGGTTTCAAAGGTGTGGGGTTGTTGCCTGATGGCGCGACCGAGGCGCAGTTGGACCAATTCACAGATTGGAACATGGTCGCGGTGCGCTTGAATTATGTGCACGGCGGTGTCCTGACATGGGACGGTGCCAAGAAACTGGCGCCCGCCTTGGCAGAACGTGGTTTGCACATTCAAATGCTGGCGCATTCGGATCGTCATATGGAAGAGATCGCAGATGACGTACGCGCGATGCCCTGCCCTGTGGTGTTTGATCACCTTGGTTGGCCCGCAGACGGAATGACCCCAAACAGCGCAGGGTTCCAAAGTCTGTGCGCCTTGCTGTCCGAGGGTCATGCCTTTGCCAAACTGTCCGCGCCTTACCGGATGAGCGCACCACCCTACGACGCGGCGGCGGCCTGTACGAAAGCGCTGATTGCCGCCAATCCGGATCGGTGTATGTGGGGCAGCGATTGGCCGCATCTGATGTTGAACGGCGCGACGATGCCGCACGCGCATGACGTGTTGAACGCTGTGGATCGCCTGATTGAAGACGCCACAATCCGCCAAAAAGTCTTTGTCGACACGCCGGCAACGCTGTTTGGTCTTTAAATATCTGCAAATCGACTCAAAATCCCGTGCCAATCGCTTGCCGCACTGCCCGCAAGCGCTTAGCTATCGGGTCAACGTTACCCGAAAGGACCCGTCCATGTTCCAATTGCCCTTCCCCGTCCGAGATGCCAATGCCGCCTCTGGAGGGCGTGATTTAGGGGATCTGCCTGAATGGAATCTGGATGATCTCTATACAGGGGAAGACGCGCCCGAACTGAAACGGGATCTTGATTGGCTGGAAACGGCCTGTACGTCTTTTGCTGCCGATTACGAAAACAAGCTGGCAGATCTGGACGCCCCGGCTGTGTTGGATTGTGTGTTGCGCAATGAAAAGATCAACAACGTGGCCGGGCGCATCATGTCTTATGCCGGTCTGCGCTATTATCAGCAGACCACGGATGCGGATCGCGCCAAATTCATGTCCGACGTTCAGGAAAAGATCACCAATTACACCACACCGCTGGTGTTCTTCACGCTAGAACTGAACCGGCTGGAAGATGACCACCTGAATACCCTGTTGGGTCAAAACGCGGACCTAGCCCGCTATAAACCCATTTTTGATCGCATCCGCGCGATGAAACCGCATCAGCTGTCCGACGAGATGGAAAAATTCCTGCATGATCTGGGCGTTGTCGGAGATGCGTGGGAGCGCCTGTTCGATGAGACCATCGCAGGACTGACCTTTGTCGTGAATGGTGAAGAACGCAACATCGAAGGCACCTTGAACCTTCTGACCGAACAAGACCGCGCCACCCGCGAGGCTGCGTCACACGAAGTGGCCGCCGTTCTGGGTGACAACATCAAAACCTTCGCCCGGGTGCACAACACCCAAGCCAAGGAAAAAGAAATCATGGATCGCTGGCGCGGGATGCCTTCGCCGCAAGCAGGTCGCCACCTGTCCAACCATGTGGAACCCGAAGTGGTTGAGGCCCTGCGCAACGCAGTGGTCGCCGCCTACCCCAAGCTGTCGCATCGTTATTACGAGCTGAAACGCAAGTGGCTCGGCCTTGATGTCATGCAGGTTTGGGACCGCAACGCACCGCTCCCAATGGAAGACACCCGCATCGTCGATTGGGCACAGGCTGAAAAAACTGTCATGGATGCGTACAACGCCTTTGATCCGCGCATGGGCGAGATTGCAGCGCCGTTCTTTACCAAAGGCTGGATCGACGCTGCCGTGAAACCCGGAAAAGCGCCTGGTGCGTTCGCGCATCCGACTGTGACCAACGTGCACCCATATGTCATGCTGAACTACCTCGGCAAACCGCGGGACGTGATGACCCTTGCGCACGAATTGGGACACGGCGTGCATCAAGTGCTTGCCGCGGGCCAAGGCGAAATGCTGTCATCAACCCCGCTGACCCTGGCGGAAACCGCCTCTGTGTTTGGCGAAATGCTGACATTCCGCGGGATGCTGGACGCCGCCGAAACGCCGGAAACCCGCAAAGTTCTGCTGGCCGGCAAAGTCGAAGACATGATCAACACAGTTGTACGCCAAATCGCGTTTTATGACTTTGAATGCAAACTGCATGACGCGCGCAAAGCGGGCGAGCTGACGCCCGAAGATATCGGCGCGCTGTGGATGTCTGTGCAAGGCGAAAGCCTTGGGCCCGCCTTTGAATTCATGGACGGCTATGAAAACTTCTGGGCCTACATTCCGCACTTTGTGCATTCGCCGTTCTATGTCTATGCCTACGCGTTTGGCGACGGGCTGGTGAATGCGCTTTACTCTGTCTACGCCGAAGGTGCTGACGGGTTTGAGGACAAGTATTTTGACATGCTGCGCGCTGGTGGTTCCAAGCACCACAAAGAATTGCTGGAACCCTTTGGGCTTGATGCCTCGGATCCTGCGTTCTGGGACAAAGGTCTTTCGATGATCTCAGGTTTCATCGACGAGTTGGAAGCGATGGAGGGGTAAACCTACCGTCCTATTTTCAAGATTATGGGCCCTCTGCATCTGAAACAGATGCGGGGGGCTTTTTTATTGTTAATGCTTTATTGAGTTCGCCTGGCCCGCGATCCGAACACTGAAACTTGCGTTCAAAATCGAAATTCAAGGAAACGTTGCATCGCCATGGAATTGTCCATCTTTGGCCAAAACCGTTTCCAAATTGTCAACGAACGTCCTCAAAAGAGCAGACTGTCCCATTCTTGACGGCGCAAAAAGTGCCCGAATTTTGGGATGCGTTTGGTCACATTTGGCACAAGGGACCGGGTACTATGATTCCAACCAAGAGATCCATTTTGACAACTGCTGCAGCGCTTTTGATCGCTGCAGGCGGCGGCGCATCCGCAAAGACCGATGGCGCAGACGCAAACGCACGGTTGGCATTTTCGGACAAGCTTAACATGTATAGTCAGCGCATTGTTGGTTCTGCCTGTGCGCATTCTTTGCAAGACGCGCCTTTTGAAAGCCGCGGGTTCTTGGCCGTTGCTGGGCGCGAAATTAACCGCATTCTGATTGCGTTGGAAAAAGGCGATCCCGCCCTTGGGATCAGTTCTGTCGAGGAAAACGAAAACATTCTGGAACTCTTGAAAGAGATCAAACAAGAATGGGGTCCTGTCTACACAATCTCGCATCGTGTGCTCAGCGGAGATTCCAGCGACACTGTGTTGGAAGACCTCGAAAAACGGAACGCGGATTTTTCTGAAAATGCGTTGCGTTTGGTGGGGCTGATTTCGAACCAATACACAGACGCGGACTCCTTGCAGTTGTCCGACTCTGTGCGCTTGCAAGTCGCAGGACGGCAGCGCACGTTGTCACAAAAACTGTCATTCGAAGCCTGTCAGATTCAAAAAACAGGCGCAACCGAAGCCCGCGCAGCGCTCAGCGAAACGGTAAACTTATTTGAGCTGTCTGCAGGCGCGTTGCGCACTGGCATGCCCGAGGTGGGACTGATCCCAACTGACGATCCGGTATTGGTCGTAGCCCTTGATGGTATCGATCGTCTGTGGTCCGAACTGAAATGGCCATTGATGGCGTTGGAACAAGACGCGGTATGGGACAAAAACACCCAGTCGCGCATGTATCTTAAATTGAACGAACTGATGCATGAAATGGATAAAGTCGTGATCGAATACACCAAAGCCGCGAAGCTAAACAGCTAACCAATGACCGTTTCTTAAACACCACAGCCCGCCTCAGCACCGGGGCGGGCTGTTTGGTTTTTCTTTAATTAAGCGCACTGCTTGACCTAAAACACTGAACATATTGACATTTTCACATATTAGATTGAGGCTCTTTTGTAATGGAAAAACTTGCCAAAGTTGCGGCCGTCACAGCGGCTTACGAAAGACCCGACATTTTGCAGAAGTGGGTTGACCACAATGCAGCACTTTTTGGGCATGACAATCTGTTTGTTTTGTCACAAGGCCCGCGCGCGTTGCATGCACCCATACTTGAAAACATCAATTCACTGCACCTGCCGCGCGTATTCGATACCGATTTTGACGCCGCCAAAGCCAATTGGTTTTCGCACCAATGTGCGTTGTTATTGACGCTCTATCAGTGCGTGGTTGTAACCGATATGGATGAATTGTTGTGCTTGGCCCCAGATCACCCCGGGACTTTGCCTGACTATTTGCTGTCCAGCGGGGTAAAAAATCGCGCGCCTTTGTTTTTCAACTTGGTACCTTTTGCGGATCGCACCACTGTAGACTGGGCAACACCAGTTCTTGGTCAAGCTAAGGCCATGCAATTTGCCGCACACCTTTGTAACCCGATGGTCCTTTACCACCCTGTAACGTTTGCCGGCCGCCATACTTTGCGCGACGCCTATTTCGACATCGACCCCGCTTTGCACACATATCATCTGAAATACCTCGCGACGGATTCGGCTGGTGACTATTACGATACTCTCGGACAAGAAGTGCGCGGAAAGTTTTCGGAACGCGGTGAAGATGTCACCGCGCTCAAAGGTTGGTCTCGTGGGCGTCGCAGGTTGGATCGATGGATTGCACACCAAAACACAAAGCCCATTCATCCGTATAAGGACCTTACGCAACGGCTTGACGGGCTTTACGGAACGGATCGCATAACGACAAGCGACGGCTTTTTTGTTAAACCGCGCAATTCGGAAGCAACCCCGCTTTTTGAGATCCCCGAGTCTCTGCGCGCGCGCTATTGAGCCGCCTTGTCAAACACAGCGTCAATCATGGCCTGCGTGCCTTTGGCGTCCTCTAACGTCCACGGATAGTCGACCCCATCGCGCATAGAACGACCAAAGGCCTCAACTTGCAGGACATAATGGTTCACCCTTGGGAACCGTTCAACTGTTCGGGTCATGCCGTTCTCTAAAATCACCTCGGCCTGATCATACACACCCGCATTAAACGGTGCTGTCAGGGTCAAGACACCATCAGTCCCCACAAACGTCATCTGTTGGGCATTGTGCATCCGCATTGAGTTGACCCAATGCGCGCTAAATCCGTCGAAACGTGCAGAAACACGGGCCAAAACATCAACGCCGTTTTCGAAATCCACATCGGCATGTGTAATTTCAAGGGGTTCTTGCCCTGTTAACCAGCGTGTGCAGCCATAGGTATAAACCCCGATATCAGGGATACCACCGCCACCGGTTTCCGGGCGATTGCGGATATTGTCAGAATCTGGATTGTTGTATGAAAACAGACCTTCCACATGGCGCAGCGCGCCAATTGCCCCTTGTTCATATAACGCTTTGGCCCGTTGCCACTGTGGATGATGCACAATCATATACGCCTCAGTCGCAAGGCAGCCTGTTGCGTCGCGCGCAGCAATCAGTCCGTCAATCTCGCCCGCTGACATCGCAATCGGTTTTTCACACAGCACATGTTTGCCAGCCGCTAACGCCTTCTTGGTCCATTCTACATGGAGATGATTGGGCAGCGGGACATAAACCGCGTCGATCCCCGGATCCGCAAGCAACACGTCATAGTCGTTGTAAACTTTCAAATCAGGGGCAAATGCAAGAAATCCATCAGCCTTTGACCGATTGGATGTCGCCAAACCCGCCAACCGCGCACCATCTGCGGCATGAATCGCGCGCGCCATATGTTCTTTCGCAAAATTCGCTGCGCCTAAAATTCCCCAATTCACCGCATCTGCCATCCGAGTGCTCCTACACAATGTACTTCTGACATCTGAATAGCTTGGGGACAGCAAATGACGAACCCCTTATCACAAAAAAAGGCGCCCAAGGCGATTGCCCTGGGCGCAAAACGGATGTGAAAGTCAAAAGGGCTCAGGCGCTGGCCAACATGCCCTTTTCCCGTGCCAAGTCGCGCATCTTCTTTTGCAACTTCTCAAATGCCCGGACCTCGATCTGACGGATCCGTTCGCGACTGACACTGTACTGACCTGACAGATCTTCCAGCGTAACGGGCTGCTCTGACAAGCGTCGCTGTGTCAGGATATCCTTTTCGCGGTCATTGAGAACCTCAAGCGATTCCGCCAGCAGCTCGCGGCGCGATTCAAGCTCATCACGCGCTTCGTAGTCGGCCGCCTGATCCGCATCTTCGTCTTCCAGCCAGTCCTGCCATTGCATGGTGCCTTCGCCTTCGGACCCGACCGTGGCATTCAAAGAGGCATCCCCACCCGACATGCGTCGGTTCATGGAAATCACTTCTTTCTCGGTCACGCCAAGATCTGTGGCGATGCGCTTCACATTTTCCGGACGCAGATCACCCTCTTCCAGCGCGCCAATTTTGGCCTTTGCTTTACGCAGGTTGAAGAACAGCTTCTTTTGCGCCGAAGTCGTTCCCAGTTTTACAAGGCTCCACGAGCGCAAGATGTATTCCTGAATAGACGCCCGGATCCACCACATCGCATAGGTCGCCAAACGGAACCCTTTTTCAGGGTCAAACCGTTTCACCGCCTGCATCAGGCCAACATTGGCTTCGGAAATCACCTCTGCCTGCGGCAAGCCGTAACCGCGATAGCCCATGGCAATCTTGGCGGCCAACCGCAGGTGGGAGGTAACCATCTGGTGCGCCGCACCTGTATCTTCTTTTTCGACCCAAGCTTTGGCCAGCATGTACTCTTCTTCAGGCTCCAAAAGCGGGAACTTACGGATCTCTTGCAGATACCGGTTCAAACCACCTTCTGGGCTTGGTGCGGGAAGATTTGCATAATTCGCCATTGTGTCAGTCCCTTCTTAATGGGGCTAATGTTACCCCTATTAACATACCATATGGGAAGCCTCATCCACCTAAACAAGTGTTTGCGGCTTTGTTGATGTCAATATGGGTGTAAATTCGGACCCGTACAGATGTGTTACCGTGCATTCACGCGCATGTGCTGCGCGTTACAGGCACATATCTGCCAAAACGCACCGTAATACCCCCATACGAATTTCTAATTCAGATCCGAGTTCGGACAATCGAAGTTCACATATATGCTCTTCATTGTTCCAAAATACTCAATAACTGTTTGAAATCACTGGGAAGCGGCGCTTCAAACCTAAGCTTTCCCCCAGAAATAGGATGCTCAAACCCCAAGATGGCCGCATGCAGGGCTTGGCGCGGAAATGCACCAACCGCTGCCGCCGCCGTTTCACTCAACGCCGTTTTGGCCAATTTTCGCTTACCGCCATAGACGGGATCGCCAACCAATCCGTGCCCAACATGTGCCATATGCACCCGAATTTGGTGCGTGCGCCCTGTTTCCAGGCGACATTCGACCAACGCCAGCAAGGGCGGATTTCCAAAGCGTTCCAGCAATCGCGCACGGGTCACAGCGTGACGCCCACCGCCAAACAGGACAGCCTGTTTCTGGCGATCGTGTTTGTGGCGGTCCAACCCAGATGTGATTTTCAGCACGCCGCCGCCTTCGAAATTCACCCCTTTTACGCCGCGGATACGCGGATCAGACACTTCTGGCACGCCGTAACACAACGCCAGATATGCACGTTCCGTACTGTGGGCTGCGAACTGATCCGCCAACCCGTGATGGGCCGCGTCATTCTTCGCAACCACCAACAAGCCCGAGGTGTCCTTGTCGATCCGGTGCACAATGCCCGGACGGGCAACGCCCCCCACACCAGACAAGGCATCCCCACAATGCGCCATAAGCGCGTTGACCAATGTCCCTGATGGTGTTCCCGGCGCAGGATGCACAACCATGCCTGCGGGTTTGTTCACGACAATCAGCGCGTCATCTTCGAAGATCACATCCAACGAGATGTCTTCCGCGCCAATATGGCTTTCTGCCGCCTCTTCTATCACGATCTCGATGACGTCGTCTTCCGCTGTTCGGGCTTTACCATCTGTGACCACAACACCGTTCACAGTAACAGCCCCTGCGCTCACAAGACGGGCAAGACGTGTACGCGACAGCGCCGCATCCTCTGGCACATCACGCGCAAGCGCTTTATCAAGACGCGAGGGCGGG
>CALHST010000319.1 GCA_938038825.1 uncultured Paracoccaceae bacterium
GTGAAGTCGAACCAAAACCGGTTGAACTATACTGGCCTGAACGCCAAGCCTTACACGCTTGCAGCCTTTGTGATCTCGGGCATGTATGCGGGTTTGGCGGGCGGTTTGATGGTGGCCATGGACACCCAAGCTGGTGCGGAACGCATGTTCTGGACCGCCTCTGGCGAAGTGGTTCTGATGACCATCCTTGGGGGTGCTGGTACGTTGATTGGCCCCGTCCTAGGTGCAGGCCTGATCAAATACATGGAAAACATCCTGTCCAAGAT
Organism: uncultured Paracoccaceae bacterium; assembly: GCA_938038825.1. Taxonomy (GTDB): domain Bacteria; phylum Pseudomonadota; class Alphaproteobacteria; order Rhodobacterales; family Rhodobacteraceae; genus Aliishimia. The sequence continues at coordinate 267 of CALHST010000319.1, forward strand.
CAACAAAGATATCCTGCATCAATGGTTTGCCTTCTTACCGGATGGTTTTGAGGATTTCTTAATCACGTTGATCTACCCCTTCATCGGCAAAGGCTGGCACCTGACGTTGGGTCTGATCTTTATGCTGGTGGTGATTTTCCTGCCGGGTGGACTTGTCGAAGGGGGCCAACGCATTGCCAAGCTCTTTTCCCGCAAGAAAGCTGCGGACAATACGCCGAAAGGCAAAATCGAGCCTGCGGAATAAGGAGCCGGATTGATGGGAATTCTTGAAGTCAAAAATGTCGGCAAACGCTTTGGCGGTCTGCAGGCATTGAATGAAGTGAACCTGAGCGTTGCAGAAAACTCGGTCCATGCGATCATCGGCCCAAATGGTGCGGGCAAATCCACCTTGCTGAACTGCTTTGTGGGGAAACTGATCCCGGACAGCGGTTCCGTCAGCTTTGATGGGCAATCCGTGCTGGGGCGCAAACCGTTTGAGATCAATCAAATGGGCATCAGCCGTGTGTTCCAGACCCCTGAAATCTTTGCGGATTTGACGGTTATGGAAAACATGATGATTCCCTGCCTTGCCAAACGGGATGGGTCATTTGAACTGAACCCCATTGCCGCCTTGGCGGGTCAGCGCGACATTATTGAGATGGCCGAGCATACGCTGGAAGATATGGGGTTGGCGGACAAGCGCGATATGCATGCGGCGTCCATGTCACGGGGCGACAAACGGCGTTTGGAAATTGCGATGTGTCTGTCGCAATCCCCGCGCTTGCTGTTGTTGGATGAACCAACCGCCGGAATGGCGCGTGCCGATACCAACAACACCATTGATCTGCTCAAACGGATCAAGGAAGAGCGTGACATCACCATCGCCATTATCGAACACGACATGCATGTTGTGTTCAGTCTGGCCGAACGGATCACTGTTTTGGCCCAGGGCACGCCGCTGGTTGAAGACACACCCGATAATATCAAAGGCCACCCAAAAGTGCGCGAAGCCTATTTGGGTGAAACACAAGACGCCGCTTAGAAGGAGCGATATATGCATGTTTTGGTGGTGATCACACTGTTGATTACAGAAACAGATGACGGCACAACCACACACGCGCAGACAACCGCCATGCAAGAGTTCGACAGTCGGCGCTCTTGCGGAGTTGCAGAGCGCGCTGTCAGAGCCACCGCCAATAACATTGTCGCCTTTTGCTTTGAAAAATAACCAAACCTGCGCAGTGCCCGGTTTGATGAAGAGGATAGTGGAATGAACGCGAAACCAGAGTTTTCCGCAGGCGCACGCCAGCATTCGGAGCCCGCATATCTGTCTGTTTGGGACATGCATGCGTATTATGGCGAAAGTTACATTGTGCAGGGCATCTCGTTCAATGTGGCTGAAGGGGAAATCCTTGCGCTGTTGGGGCGCAATGGGGCAGGAAAAACGTCTACGTTACGCTCGATTGCGCGTATTGGTGACCCGCAAGTCAGCCATGGCGAGATTTGGTTGGATCACCAGCCACTGCACAAAATGAATTCGCATCAGGCCAGCCAAGCAGGGTTGGGCTTGGTGCCCGAAGATCGCCGCATTATTCCCGGCCTGACCGTGGAAGAGAACCTGAAGCTTGCTCAAATTGCGCCCCCAGTCGGATGGTCCATTGATCGCTTGTACGATCTATTCCCGCGCTTGGGCGAGCGCCGCGCACAAGAAGGTGTGACACTGTCTGGTGGCGAACAACAGATGTTGTCGATTGCGCGCGCTCTTGCCCGTGACATCAAAGTTTTGTTGCTGGATGAGCCCTATGAAGGCTTGGCGCCGGTCATTGTCGATGAAATCGAAAAGACGTTGCGCGTGATCAAAGAACAAGGGATCACAACAATCCTTGTGGAACAGAATGCAGTTCGTGCCCTTAAACTGGCGGATCGCGCAATCATTCTGGACACTGGGGGAATCGTTTTTGACGGAACAGCGGCCGATGTGCTTGATAATCCCGAATTGCGTGCAGAATACCTCGCGATCTAAGCGATAATTGTTACAAAGTGTAAAAGACAGAGGGGCCATTTGGCCCCTTATTGTTGTGTAATAGTGATCAATCCGCGCAATATGTGGCTATTCTCGGATAAATTGTGCACAAAACCGGAAACTCCGTCACAAATGCCCAAAAACTGGTGATGTTCTTGTTACCTTATGGTAGAGTGTCCACACCTGCTGGGGGGTAGGTCCAAACATGATGTGGTTCGGTGTTTTATCAATCGCGTGTAGTTAGTGACGTTACCTTTGGACAACGCCGCCTCTCGATAGGATATTAAGTAAGTCATTTAACGGTAGCTTTTTTGAGTGCGAGCATCTGCACCGAATTTCCTGGGGAGGGGGTCCGGTTTTCTACAGATCGCGTTCGAAATACATTTGAAGTGTTCGTGGGCGTGTCAGGTTTCTTAGCCGGCACGCCCACAATTATTTTAAGCCCATGCACCCGTCCTTCAATCCTTGTACATGTTTCACAAGAATGCCCGCTTTTCACGGACGCAGGCTTGCCCTATAACGTCGGGTTAACAGAGCCTTGCATTCACGAAACGACAAGGCGGCGAGAGATCGAGGACGTTCATGACAGAAAAAACACATGACGCAGACGTGGCTTTCATCAGCGCACTGGCGGAATTGCTTCGCAACAATGACTTGACCGAATTGCAGGTCAAACGCGAATACGGCGAAGATGACAGTTTAAACGTACGCGTCAGTCGGCATCACAATCAAGTGGTGACCCAAGTTGCCGCAGCTCCAGTCGCAGCAGCACCCGCAGCGGCTGCCCCTGCCCCGTCTGCAGCCCCCGCGGCCCCCTCTGCTGATCCAGCAAGTGATCCCGGTGCGGTAACCTCGCCCATGGTTGGTACGATCTATATGCAGGCAGAGCCCGGCGCGCCTGCGTTTATCAAGGTCGGCGACAGCGTGTCAGAAGGCGATACATTGTTAATTGTCGAAGCCATGAAGACGATGAATCACATTCCCGCTCCACGGTCAGGCACCGTTAAGCGTATCTTGGTCGACGACGGTGCCGCTGTGGAATACGGCGCACCTTTGGTTATCCTCGAATAACAGGCGCAGCATATGTTCGACAAAATCCTGATCGCGAACCGTGGCGAAATCGCGCTTCGTGTGATCCGGGCCGCCCGCGAAATGGGAATTGGGTCTGTTGCGGTGCACTCGACAGCGGATGCTGACGCGATGCACGTTCGGATGGCTGACGAAGCGATCTGCATTGGCCCGCCCTCTTCGGCGCAAAGTTACCTAAGCTTTCCTGCGATCATTTCAGCCTGCGAAGTCACCGGTGCGCAGGCCATTCATCCCGGCTATGGTTTCCTCAGCGAAAATGCGAATTTCGTTCAGATCGTGGAAGACCATGGGCTGACCTTTATTGGCCCCACAGCGGAACATATTCGGGTCATGGGTGACAAGATTACCGCGAAGGACACGATGAAGGCGCTGGGTGTGCCCTGTGTGCCTGGGTCTGAAGGGGGCGTTCCTGATTTGGACGCCGCCAAGAAGATCGGCGAAGAATTTGGGTATCCCGTGATCATCAAAGCAACGGCTGGCGGTGGTGGACGTGGCATGAAAGTTGCGGCGAACGCATCTGAAATGGAACACGCCTTTATGACAGCCCGTTCCGAAGGCAAAGCCGCATTTGGCAACGACGAAGTCTATATCGAGAAGTACCTGCAAACGCCGCGCCATATCGAAATTCAAGTCTTTGGTGATGGCAAAGGCCGGGCGGTGCATTTGGGTGAGCGGGATTGTTCGCTGCAACGTCGCCACCAGAAAGTATTCGAAGAGGCCCCCGGCCCGTCGATCTCGCCAGAAGAACGCGCCCGGATCGGCAAAATCTGCGCAGAAGCGGTTGCAAAGATCAACTATATCGGCGCGGGCACAATCGAGTTTCTGTATGAAAATGGCGAGTTCTATTTCATCGAAATGAACACTCGATTGCAGGTGGAACACCCTGTGACCGAGGCGATTTTTGATGTAGATCTGGTGCGCGAACAAATTCGGGTCGCGGCTGGCTTGCCCATGTCATTCCAGCAAGACGATCTGAGTATTCGCGGCCATTCCATCGAAGTGCGCATCAATGCCGAAACCTTCCCCGGTTTCGCGCCGCGCCCTGGCACAATCACCGCCTATCATGCGCCAGGTGGTCTGGGCGTGCGTATGGATTCTGCGCTTTATGACGGGTATTCGATTCCGCCCCATTACGATTCCTTGATCGGAAAGCTTATCGTGCATGGTCGCGACCGGCCCGAAGCGATGGCGCGTCTGAACCGTGCCTTGGGCGAACTGATCGTAGACGGGATTGAAACCACAGTTCCCTTGTTCCACGCCCTGCTGCAGGAAACCGACCTGCACGCTGGCGACTATAATATCCACTGGCTCGAACGCTGGTTGGAAAAACTAGAGCAAGCCTAAGCGATGAAGGACGAGTCCGGCGAGGGAGTTCTCACGCCGGAACTTCTGTTGCATGCTTATTCGATCGGCATTTTTCCGATGGCGGAACACCGCAACGATCCCGAAATTTTCTGGGTTGACCCCAAGCGTCGTGGAATTTTACCGCTGCACGGGTTTCACATATCGCGAAGCCTGGCCCGGCGGATGCGCAAACCCGATCTGTCCGCAACATTGAATCAAGATTTTGACGCCGTTCTGGACGCCTGTGCGGATCGGGCGGAAACATGGATCAACGACGAAATTTCCAGCCTTTACAGGCAGCTGTTTGACATCGGGCGTTGCCACAGCATCGAAATTCACAGTGACGGAACCTTGATTGGCGGGGTGTACGGTGTTGCGCTTGGGGCTGCGTTTTTTGGCGAAAGCATGTTTTCGCACCAGCGGGATGGGTCAAAAATCGCGTTGGCGTGTTTGACAAAACACCTGCGCGACTCAGGGTTTTCGCTGTTTGATACGCAGTTCGTCACGCCGCATCTGCTGAGCCTTGGCGCAGAGGAAATTCCAAGGGCCGTGTATCATCAGCGGTTAGAGGATGCATTGACGCGCCCGGCGAACATTCATGCGATCCCTTTGGTTCAGCCTCAGGACGTGATGCAGCGAATGACCCAGACATCGTAACGCGCATGATCCATGGCACTCAGCGCTGGTGCGGAGGCAAGCATCCATCCGTCAAACACAGGGTTTTGCGTGTCTTCTTCACGAATCCGAAGCCCCGCATACGCGTCACCTGATGGGTTGCCTTCGGGGAAACGACATTCGGTCAGGGTAATTGTCAGGCGTCCAAATCGCGCAGCGTCGCCAGCGTTCAGTTCAATATCTGTGGTGCGCCCGGACACTTTGTCCAAGCCTCGCAAGATTGCACCCTGTGCCAGACTGGTTTGCTGCTGTGCGGCTGCTGGCGTCGCGCAAAGCAGACAAAACAATGCGGCGCGGATCAATCGTTGTCTCCGCTGACAAATTTCAGAAGCAACGAGATCAGGCTGACCGCCCCTTGCGTGTCTGTAATCTCGTCCCCGGTTTCGAAAAAGAACGGTGAGCCGCCCGGTACAATTTCCACGAAATTGCCTCCCAGCAAGCCTTCGGACGAGATAATGATGGCGCTGTCGTCCGGGATCTGGGTGGCTAAATCCACGGCCACAACGGTATCTGCGCGGTACGTTTCGGGATTTAGACGAACCTCGGTCACAGTTCCGACCTTCACGCCTGCAAGCCGAACATCTGTGCCGACACCAACACCTTCCAGACTGCGAAAAGACGCGGTGAGTGGATAGGATTGGCCCCCCGCAGAAAGCCCCGCAACTTGACTCGCATAGACGCCAAACGCAATAGCGCCCGCCAGCACCACGCCGCCCACAAAAATTTCGATTTTATTGTTTGCCATTTGTCGCCTCTTACTCGGGCGTCCACGCCTCGTAGTCAGACCGCCCAGCTGGTTCCGCCCTGCGGATTGATCCGCTTGGGGCATAAGCCAACGCGGTACCGGTCAGGTTTTCCTGATGCGGCTTTTCCCACGCTTTGTGCACCATGGGTTTTTCGGTTGGTGGTTCGTTCCACGTGCGGTGCAACCAACCATGCCATTCCGGATCAACCCGGCTTGCTTCTGCTTCACCATTGAAAATCACCCAACGACGGCTATCATCCGCATTCCGATAAAAAATATTGCCTTGGTCATCTTCGCCAACGCGTTTCCCCTGCCGCCACGTCCACAACTGAGTGTTCAGTGTTTGGCCGTTCCACCAAGTCACAGCGCGCAAAAGTGTATTTAGAATGCCCATGCTTGCCTCCGGGTACCGTTCATATGGCTATGCCTTATTTCCAAGGCGGGGTCTAGTCATGGTTAATGCCACAGTCTCGCCACATTTGAATTCTAGTCAATTTTAATTAGTGATTTCGTTAGTTTACGGGAGTGTATTCATGAAACCTTTCAATTTGGTAGTCGCCGCAATCATAGTGAGTGCAATGGGTGCCGTTCTGACAGAATCGCGTTCTCAGAAAAATATTTTGCTTTCTGGCCCCGGCAGTTCGAAGTTCATCGTTGTGACCAATGCAGATGGCGATCACAACTAATACTCTTAAGCCGCGACAGCGGTCACTTCGATTTCAATCCGATATTTGGGGTCGATCAAGTTGCATTCAATCATTGTTGCCGCAGGCGGATTTGCGCCAAACGTCTCGGCCAAAACTGGCCAGCAGGGTTCGAATTCTGCTTTGTCGGGCAGCATATAGGTGACCCGAACGACGTTTTCAAATCCGCTGCCTGCCTGAGCCAACGCGTCCCCAATAATGCGCAGTGCATCACGGCATTGCGTCACAACATCGTCCCCCTGCCCGACAGTGCCCGCCACATGCACAAAACCGCCCGCAACAACTGCGCGGCAATAGCCCACTTTTGCTTCGAATTCTCCACCAGATGAAATGCGTGTGATGTTAGCCATCCTTGGTCTCTTTCTGTCTTGGTTCATGGTCTTCAGATGCCGCGTCCGGTCAAAAAAAAGGTGCGTCCCAAAACGCACCTTTTTCGTGTTCTTGCCGCAGTGTGTTACCCTGCGGCGGCGTCTTCTTTGTCAGCGTCCGCGTGGATCATCAAAGGCGCCGCGTCAGAATTGACCGCCTCTTCATTTACGACCACTTCGGTGACGCTGTCTTGGCCGGGAAGATCAAACATCGTGTTCAGCAGAATGTCTTCCAGGATGGAGCGCAAACCGCGGGCCCCTGTTTTGCGCTGAATCGCACGTTTCGCGATGGCGCTTAACGCATCATCCGTGAAGGTCAGCGTGGTGTCTTCCAGTTCGAACAGGCGTTGATACTGTTTCACCAGCGCGTTTTTCGGCTGAGTCAAAATGGTGACAAGCGCGTCTTCATCCAGGTCTTCCAGCGTTGCCAAAACAGGCAGACGGCCCACAAATTCTGGGATCAAACCGAATTTCAGCAGATCTTCTGGTTCCAGCTCTTTAAAGGTTTCGCCCACACCCGCTTCGCTGTCATCCCGCACATCTGCGCCAAAGCCCATTGCCGAGCCTTTGCCGCGCTGTTTGATGATCCGATCCAAGCCCGCAAAAGCACCGCCACAAATGAACAGAATGTTCGTTGTGTCCACTTGCAGGAATTCTTGCTGAGGATGCTTACGCCCCCCTTGCGGCGGAACAGACGCAACGGTCCCTTCCATCAACTTCAGCAGGGCCTGTTGCACGCCTTCGCCCGAGACATCCCGCGTGATCGAAGGATTTTCGGATTTACGCGTAATTTTATCAACTTCGTCGATATAGACGATGCCGCGCTGAGCGCGTTCCACGTTATACTCAGACGACTGAAGCAGTTTCAGGATGATGTTTTCGACATCTTCCCCAACATAGCCCGCTTCGGTCAGTGTGGTTGCATCCGCCATTGTAAATGGCACATCCAAAATCCGCGCCAGCGTTTGTGCCAGCAAAGTTTTGCCGCAACCGGTTGGGCCAATCAGCAAAATGTTGGATTTTGCCAATTCGATATCCCCACCCTTTTGGGCGTGGTTCAGACGTTTGTAGTGGTTATGGACCGCCACAGACAAAACGCGTTTCGCCATGGCCTGGCCAATCACGTAATCATCCAACACGTTACAAATATCGAGAGGCGTTGGCACGCCTTCGGAAGATTTCAGGCCGGATGCCTTGGTTTCTTCGCGAATAATATCCATGCATAATTCAACGCATTCATCACAGATGAACACCGTGGGCCCTGCAATAAGCTTGCGGACCTCGTGCTGGCTTTTGCCGCAGAAGCTGCAATATAGGGTGTTTTTGCCGTCACCGCCAGAGTTGCTCGCCATGTTACCCTTTCATGTTCGGACACGATCCCGAACTTTCATCAGAACGTTCAAAACGTTCCAGACTTCACTATCTTGCCCCACGAGCAGCAGCTTAAGCCACCCCCCGCACCATCACAATGTCAAAATGCCTCCACACAGAGCCGTTACTGCGCGTCGTCATCCCCTTTTTCACGGTTCTCAACGATTTCGTCGATCAAACCCCATTCTTTCGCCTCTTCCGGGGACATGAAATTGTCCCGCTCCAGTGCGTCTTCCACAGCGGCCATTTTTTGCCCGGTGTGCTTCACATAGATTTCGTTCAAGCGCGTTTTCAACTTCTGCGTTTCTTGCGCATGGATCATAATATCCGTCGCTTGACCCTGATATCCGCCGGATGGCTGGTGTACCATCACCCGTGAATTGGGCAAAGAAAAACGCATGCCTTTTTCACCCGCAGTCAGAAGCAAAGACCCCATGGACGCCGCTTGACCAATCACAAGCGTAGACACTTTGGGTTTGATGTACTGCATCGTGTCATAGATCGACAAACCCGAGGTCACAACGCCACCGGGGCTGTTGATATACATCGAAATTTCTTTGGAGGGATTTTCCGCCTCAAGATGCAGCAACTGCGCAACAATCAGGCTGGACATACCATCATGTACAGGCCCGCTTAGAAAAATAATCCGTTCCTTGAGCAGACGGGAAAAAATGTCATACGCGCGTTCGCCACGACTGGTTTGTTCCACCACCATGGGGACCAGTGTGTTCATATAGGTTTCCATAGGATCGTGCATTACCTGTCTGCCTTCCAAACTGTCGCGGGCACCATAGCCCCGAACCGTTAGCAGAGTCTTAGTATCGCTCTAGGGGGGCTGCAAGGGCTGCTTGTGATATGCAGCACATACAAAAAGATGAAAATTTATGTTTGTGATTTGTTCGGATCACATGCTGTAGGCCCGCGTCGTTTGATGCGTGTCTTAGGGGTGCGCTATCGGCCCCAGTGACGTTTTTTGGGCGTTTTGCACAGCACGCGCGACATTTGCGTCTTTCGCTGCGAAAAGCCGATCAGGTTCAATCAACGTTTACCAATCGCCCCTAGACTGACACGGCCCAGAAAGGAGCATTCTATGTCCATAGCGCAGGTTCAGTCGTCGCAATCCGTTCCCAAGGGGGACCCGCCATTTGATATGGTGTTTTCGTGCGAAAACAAACCGTTACAGCGCAGGATACGAACTTTGGTCTTGGATGACAGTGAGTTTGATCAAAAACGTATTGAACGGATGTGCCGGGACACGGGGTATGATTTTCAGTTTACGGCCATTCACGGCATCCATGAACTGCGTCCCACACTGGACGAATACAAATTTGACCTCATCCTTGTCGATTTTCGGTTGGTTGACAGCAACGGTTTGGATGCTGTGCGCCGCATTCGAAGCCATCCGGCCCACATTCATTGTGCGATCCTTATGCTGACGGCACAGACCGATGTCACAGTTGCGGTGGAGGCGATGAAAAGCGGGTGTTCCGATTACCTTGATAAAAGTGTGATGTCGGCCAGCGCGTTGCGGCGTGCGATGACCAATGCTTTGGAAAAGACGGCACTGCAGAATGATCTGATGCGCGCCCGTGGTCTGCACGATAAACTTCAGGATATTGTGAAGGATTTCGCGGATGACAATGCGTCAGAAATGAAGCCAATCATCCTAAAAATGATGCGCCAAACCCGTGCGCGATTGGCCTCCCCCGCAAGTATCAAAGATAAGGACCT